>JALOOL010000037.1 GCA_025454425.1 Hydrococcus sp. Prado102
TTCGTAATTCGTAATTATTTGGTCACTGGTCACTAGTCACTGGTGAATAGGGAATAGGGAATTAGACTTAATTTATACTTTCTTCCTCGTCCAATACTTCAGACTTCCTTCTGTCATCTGCCATCTGCCTTCTGCCTTCAAAAACTGGTTACTGGTCACTGATAATCCCCAATCCCCAATGTTCTAATGGAGAAAAGTAACGTCATGCTACCATTTCTGACTCAAATGCGCCTTGAGGATATGACCCACGAATATACCTTATTAACCGAAAAAGTCTTCAAAGGCATTGAAAACTTAAGCCGATTGCGAGAGGAAGACATAGAAATCGGTGCTACTCCTAAAGAAGCGGTATATAAAGAAGACAAATTGGTATTATACCGCTTTAAACCTGCAAGCGAGCAATCTTTGGGCATTCCGCTTTTAATTGTCTATGCTTTGGTCAATCGTCCTTATATGGTCGATCTCCAAGAAGATCGTTCGTTGGTTGCCAATCTTCTCAAACTTGGTTTGGATGTCTATTTAATCGATTGGGGATATCCCAGTCGTGCCGATCGCTGGTTGACTCTCGACGATTATATTAATGGTTATGTCGATAACTGTGTCGATTACATCCGCGAAAAACACGGTTTGGAGAAGATAAATCTTTTGGGAATCTGCCAAGGCGGAGTATTTAGTCTGTGCTACTCTTCTTTGCACCAAGACAAGGTTAAAAACCTCATCGTCATGGTCGCGCCTGTAGATTTTAATCGACCAGAGGCTTTGCTGAATATGCGCGGTGGCTGTTCTATCGGTGCAAAAGCATTAGACGTAGATCTGATGGTAGATTCGCTAGGAAATATCCCTGGCGATTACCTCAATCTCGAATTTTTGGCGCTAAAACCCCAACAGCTAGGAATTCAAAAGTATCTCGACTTCCCAGAGATTATGACTAGCGAAGATAAGCTGTTAAACTTTATGCGGATGGAAAAGTGGATCTTTGACAGTCCCGACCAAGCAGGAGAAGCTTACCGACAATTTATGAAGGATTTTTATCAGGAGAACAAACTGATTAAAGGGGAGGTCATGCTTGGCGATAAGCGCGTGGATTTACAAAACCTGCAAATGCCAATTCTGAACTTGTATGCCGATAAAGATCATTTGGTTCCTCCTGCTTCGTCTTTGGCGCTAGAAAGGTATGTAGGCACTCAGGATTATACATCGCGAGGCTTCCCTGTCGGACATATCGGTATGTACGTTAGCGGTAAGGTTCAGCGAGATTTGCCGCCTGTCATTGCTGAGTGGTTAAGTGCGCGAACTCATTAATCGTCTTTTTTGGCAATAACGCTCAATAACCAGACTAAAGAGGGAGGACAATTTTTTTCCTCCCTCTCGTTTATGACTTGACATTCTTTAGGTTATGAAATTTTGATTTTTAAAAGTTTTAAAACAACCGTTGGAAACCCCAAACTCTCCTTGAATCGCAAACGCATCATCGTAGCATTTTTTACATATTCCTTAGAGTTTTTATAATTGATAAAAAAATGTTAGATCGATAACATTCTTTTGTTTTTGCATAGACTAACATAAATAATATAATGAAGAGAAGAAAACTAGCTAAATTGGTAAATCTCTTTACAAAATTAATTTATGATTGGTTTTTATGCACAGTGTAATACTTTATACTAAGTTTGACTAAACTTAACAGTGTCTTTACTAAGATTTAAATTAGCAATTTTTTTTGATAAAATCGCATATTTTTGTAAGTCTTGAGTTAAGGTTGAAGAGAACTTATTGAAGTAGGTGTTGCGATCGCCTACAGCTTTTTTCCAAACACTAAAATTCTTTACCATTAGACGAAATCCTATAGCCACATAAATCTATGTTGTTTATCAATCGAGCCTTCAAGATTTATGGAAATGAATGAGGTTGAAATAATTGCAAAATGCAAACCCTTTCTATCCCTAGTTCGCTATCAAAACTGCAACGCCATTGCCAGCCCCTAAGAATTCTTGCGCTTGGGGATAGTCTCATCTATGGCTTTGGCGACCCTGTTGGGGGTGGATGGGTGGAACGACTGAGACGGCAATGGATGTCTGTTGATGGTTCCGGTCATGCGCTTTATAACTTGGGCATTCGCGGAAATGGCATCGCTCAAGTTTCAGGAAGACTCGAACAAGAGTTTCGCCATCGAGGAGAATTGCGAAATCGCCTTCCCGATTTGATGATTTTTTCTGTTGGCGTAAACGACTCGCCAAGAGTCGGTCGTCGGGACGGACGCAATTACACTGAATTTAATGCTTTTCAAGAACAGCTAGCCGACCTGTTAGACAAAGCACAACAACTATGTCCGGTCGTGTTTGTTGGGATGACACCAGTTGATGAAAGCAAGATGCCTTTTCTCGACTGTATGTATTACAACCATTCCGATCAGTACCGCTATAAAGAAGCGACGCGCATTGCTTGCAATGTATGGCAGGTTCCTTATCTCGATGTTTTCGATCTCTGGATGGACAGGGGAGAAGATTGGGTGCGATCGCGTCTTTGCCCAGATGGTTTGCATCCCAATAGCCAAGGATACGAAGCTTTACTCAAAGATGTTTTGGCTTGGGAAGCGATCGCCCAACTAACTCATTAAACCAATCGACGGGAAGCGATTATTAGTTAACTAATAACCGTTCCCCGATTCAAAGTCTAATTTATGTTAACAACAGGCGTTTTTTTCATTGCCTCAAAATAGTCAGCCCAAAATTGTTTTTGAGATTTGAGAATCATCTCAGTAGTTTTTTCTTGAGCATCAATGTAAGTTTTGACGGCTTCCTCCTGGAATTGTAAGACTTTTTCAAAATTCTCTGTAAAATTTAGAGAATTCTTTCCATTCGGTAAGTTTTCGAGCCAGGTGTCGAAAAACTTTTTCTGCCAATCGTAAAATTGTTTTTGATACTCTTCAAATACTTTAGTATCCATTATTCTTAGACCGCTATTTACCCTATTCCGTTATGGATAGAGAGGAAGCGGGCGGTATAGATTTCGCTTCCTATTTCTATGCTCTACTTTTATTATAAATCTCAATTTTTATCAAGCTCAAACTTTCTTTCTAAAAATTTTTATTTCAAAAAGTTTTTTAAAGTTGTTAAACCATTAAAAAACGTGTTTTTAGTTACAGTTTTATGAATCATTAATAGGTGAGAATGAATGGTTAACTTTTAGAGTTAGCTATTAAACAGTCACGCTTTTAAATAACTTGTTAAGACGAGGAAACAGCCAAGAGATTGAGATAAACTTAGCTAAACTCAGAAATTAAAGTTTAAATGCGTCTTAGGCTTAACAATCGCCCTCAACTGAAACCTCTACTAAGCGATGAAACCGCGAATAATTGTCTGTGGATTAGGTCGTACTGGATACAAAATTTTTGGTCTGCTAAGGCAACAAGGAGCAGCAGTTGTTGGGATTAGCAATCGCCCGATTGGTGGCGAACAAAACGAAGCAATAATCGTAGGAGATTTGCGATCGCCTGCAACTCTCGTCAAGGCGGGAATCAAACACGCGCATACCTTAGTGCTGGCAAATGACGACGACGCAATCAATTTAGGAATTTTGACGCAGGCGCGATTGATTAATCCGCGCATTCGCATCGTTAACCGCTTGTTCAATCAAACCTTGGGAGAACGCTTAGATACAGTTTTACCCGCTCATGTCAGTATGAGCGTTTCCGCACTCGCCGCACCGATATTTTCTTTCGCAGCGCTGGGAAGTAAAGCAATCGGACAGTTAGAACTATATGAAAAAATCTGGCCGATACAAGAGATTGTTATCGATCGCAATTGTCCGTGGCATGGACTCAAATTAAGCGATCTCTGGGACGATCCCTCGCGGATGTTAATTTACTACTTACCCAAAGAAGGAGAAATCGATCTCGTTTCAGCAGTTGTTAAAGAAAAAGAGCTACAGACAGGGGATCGCCTTATTGTTGGTATTAAACCGACCCTACGCACCAAACGCCGTTCTTTTTGGCAAAAATCCCTCGAAGCGATCGCGAATTTACGTCAGTATCGACGCTATGCTAACTCGATCGCGATCGTTACCTTGTCGCTACTGATAATGATTTTTGTAGCAACTCTGCTTTATGTGAGCGTCAACTATGGTACTCCAATTGTAGATGCACTTTATTTCTCCGTTGGCATGATTACTGGGGCGGGTGGCAAAGAAGATGTGGTAGAAAAAGCGCCCTCTAGCATCAAAATTTTTACCGTTTTGATGATGATTGTCGGTGCGGGAGTCGTCGGGATTTATTATGCCTTGCTCAACGATTTCATCTTAGGCAGTCGTTTAAAGCAGTTTTGGGATGCGGCAAGAGTTCCCAAGCATAACCATTATATCCTTTGCGGTTTAGGCGCGATCGGCATTCAAATCGTGCGTCAATTGCAATCTCAAGGACACGAAGTAGTCATCATCGAATCAAATGACAACAATCGCTTTCTACATACTGCTCGTTCTTTGGGCGTTCCGGTTATTCTAGAAGATGCCCGCTTAGAAGCTACCCTACAAGCGGCAAATATCGATCGCGCCGAAGCGATTATCGTCGTCACTAGCGACGATTTGGTAAACGTAGAGATTGCCCTGACTGCAAAAGCGGTTTCTCCCAGGATATCAGTTGTCGTGCGCGCTCAAGATTCGCAATTTGCGCGATCGATACAAGAGGTTTTTGAGTTTGACAATGTATTATGCGCGACTGAATTAGCAGCGCCATCTTTTGCGGCTGCTGCCTTGGGGGGTAGAATTTTAGGCAATGGCATGACTGACGATTTGCTGTGGGTGGCGATCGCCACTCTCATCACCTCCAAACATCCTTTTTGTGGCAAAATCGTCAAAGAATCTGCAATAAAGACAAATTTTGTACCTTTGTATATCGAACGACAAAAATATCTCATCCATAGTTGGGAGATTTTAGAAGCTCGTCTAATGGCTGGAGATGTACTATACTTAACAATGCCAGCAAATCGATTAGAACAGTTGTGGCGTACTAATGATTCTGAAATGGTGGTAAGTTAATCGAATTTAAAATTTAAACTTCAAAATTCAGAATTTAGATGACCAATTATTCTGCTGTTACGTCGAGTAAATTTTTACACAATCAAATTGCTTCGCTATTGCTTTATCAATCGGTTTTAAAAGGTGAAGTCGGTCAGTGTTTTATCGAGCTACTTCAAACCTTAAATAGCAATAAAGGCGAACCCAAATCGCAAGCTTTTACCTCTGTCAATTGCTTGCAAGCTTATGGAAATTGGTTTAGAACTTTAGCCGCTAGAAATCAAAGCTGGTGCGATTATTTAGTAGAACAGATCTTATATGATAATAATCCGTTTAGCCAACAAGTTCAAAAAGTTCCTTTAGCAAATTTATCGCGATCGCTCATTGCTGCTGCCAAACACGATCTTAGTATTTTACAAAAACTTTATCAATGCGATCCGCAACAAATTAGTCAATGGGTAAAAACGGCTACTCAAAACTCGGTAACGCCTATTGCTTGGGAAGTAATATCTACCTCTAAATCTTTTCTGCATTGGCAAGATAATTGGGAAGATTCTTTAGAAGATTTAGCTAATTATTATCGAGAACATGGAATGGGAATTTTTGCTAGATATAAAGCGTTGCGCTGGCAAGAAGGACAATTATTAGAAATAGCTCATCCCGATCCTATTGCGTTAATAGAAATTGTGGGATACGAATCCCAAAAAGAAGCATTAATTAAAAATACTGAATTTTTATTAAATGGATATCGTGCCCTACACGTTTTACTTTATGGAAGTCGCGGTTCTGGAAAATCATCTTTAGTGAAAGGACTATTAAATCGGGATGGTTCGCGAGGATTGCGATTGATAGAAGTGAGTAAATCCTCTTTAAAAGATTTACCAATTATTATCGAGCAATTACGAGATTTACCTCAAAAATTTATTATCTTTGTAGACGATTTATCTTTTGAAGAAGATGACGAAGCGTTTAAAGCATTAAAGGTAGTTTTGGAAGGAAGTTTAACCGCTAAAGCGCAAAATGTTGTAGTTTATGCAACTTCAAATCGTCGGCATTTAGTGAGAGAATTTTTTGGCGATCGCCCGCGTCCTAGCGATGGCGATGAAATTCACAATTGGGATACCGTACAAGAAAAATTATCGTTTAGCGATCGCTTTGGATTAACCCTTACTTTTGAACCAGCCAATCAAGATACTTATTTAGAAATTGTCGCGCATTTAGCACAATTAGCTAATCTTTCTCTCGATAAAAATGACTTAGAATTTCGTGCAAAACAATGGGCAACTCGTCATAACGGACGTTCGGGAAGAACAGCGAGACAATTTATTGATTTTCTTCAAGGAGAGTTAGGAATTACCAATTAACTTTTTTAGTAAAAATAATAATTTATGAGTAGGGGATAAGAAGTGTTTGACAATTCCTACCTACTCACAAAAGATCGATTTTTTTCTCAACAGATAGCTTTTAAAACGCCACTCGTCTGCGTTCTTTTCTAGCTTCAATCTCTCGTTCTAAACGATAAAGGTACTCGCGCACCGTTCCTTTAGCTTTGGGTGAAACTTCATTAACAATAGAAAGGTAATGCTGTTGTAATTGTATTAACTCGCTGTAATCCTTTAAACAAATCTGCTTGATTTTCACGCTCGTTTCTCCTTCAAATCTGTTTCTATCGATAATCGATTGTTTTAATGCCAAGAGCAAACATAGCTCACAAGTGTAAATCTCCTCACTCTCTCCGTCATCAGAACTAGAACTGATGGAATTTTCCCCTTACTAGTTCCGCTGCGTTCCCGCTTACTGAGAACTAAATTGTTATTGTGTCACGCTTAGAGCCTTAGAAGGTCAAACACTGCTTACAGTTCCAAAGAAAGTCGCGCTTTGTAACATAAGTAAACATTAGACTTTTTACAAAAGTAGGGAAATGGGGAAAGATATATTTTTTTCTTTACGCTTTCCCATGAACCTGCATCTAAAGAGCGCATTTTTAATTTCTGCAAGAAGCCTATGTTAAGTTAATTTTTTTGTTGAATAGTATTATTGTCAAAGTTTATTTTTTCAAGAGTCCTCAAAAGTCCCCCTTGTCCTCCCATACTCTAATGCTTTGGCAGTCGAAGTGAAGAGGAAGAACGCATAGGAAGCAAAATTTGAGTTAAATTGCGTAACTGATCTGCGGTTCCCATACAGATGAGTAAATCTCCTGCCATAAGAACAGTATCGCCAGTAGGCCCGCCGATGAGCGTTCCATCAGCGCGACGAACCGCTAAGACTAAAGCGCCGGATTGCGATCGCAATCTCGCTTGACTCAAAGTTTGTCCCACGCAAGGACAAGTCTTGGGATCGATGAGAAATTCTTCCATGTAAAAAGCGCTATTGGTTCCCGTTAAGATACCATCGACAAAATCCATTACCTGCGGTCTGAGGGCAGCAGCGGCCAATCGTCTACCTCCGGTAATATAAGGAGAGACGACAGCATCAGCGCCTGCGCGTTGCAGTTTTTGGACGGCTTCTTCGGTGCTAGCGCGCGCGATCGCGCGTATTCTAGGATTGAGCGTCTTAGCAGAGAGAACCGTGTAGAGATTTTCGGCATCGGAAGTCAAAGCGGCAACAATACAGATAGCGCGATCGATTTTAGCGGCGATAAGCGACTCATCTAAGGTTGCATCTCCTTGGATAACGGGATATCCGAGTTCTTTAGCTTTTTCGACTTGTTCGGGGTCGGAATCAATGAGTACGAAAGAAATTTTTTCTGCTTCAAATTCGATCGCGACTTGACGACCCGTGCGCCCAAATCCACAGAGAATATAATGATTGACTAATGTTTCTATCAAGCGTTGTTCCTGCCTCCGTCGAATTCCTACTTGAAAGTATCCCTGAATCAGCGCCTCGGTAAATCGATTGACGATATAACCAATGGTAATCAACCCCATAACGATTAGAACCATCGTGAAGAGGCGACCGCGTTCGTTGAGGGGATTAATTTCGCCAAATCCAACAGTTGCTAGGGTACTCATGGTCATGTAGGCGGAATCTAACCACGTCCATCCTTCTACGATTCGATACCAAAGCGTGCCGATGAGAAAGACAACGCCTAATGCAACGACACCACCAATTAATTCTTGCCGCAGTCTCTTGTATTTAGGGTCGATTGTCGCCAATGTTGTTACGCCTCGTTAAGATGGATTATGGTTTGAATGCGATCGAACAGAAAATTCTGTTTAAGTGTGCTTAAAATTGCCCATAGATTTTAATATTTGTCAGGAGTCAATTGTGAGTTTAGAAACTCTGCTTCAAAATCCCTCATCTAGCCCTCAATCGGGAGCGAATTCCTTCGATAAAGAAGATTTTAATAACTATGTCATGAATACCTATGGACGCTTCCCCATCGCCATAGAAAAAGGGGAGGGATGTCGCCTGTGGGATACTGAAGGACGCGAGTATTTGGATTTCGTTGCTGGAATTGCAACCTGTACCCTAGGACACGCTCACAAAGCATTAATCGAAACCGTTACCCAACAAATTCAGAAGCTTCACCATGTTTCTAATCTTTTCTATATTCAAGAACAAGGAGAACTCGCCAAGTGGATTGTAGAACATTCTTGTGGCGATCGCGTATTTTTCTGTAATTCTGGGGCAGAAGCCAACGAAGCAGCCATTAAATTAGTTCGCAAGTACGCTCATACGGTTTTAGATTTCCTAGAGCAACCCGTCATTCTCACTGCCAATGCAAGCTTTCACGGACGCACCCTCGCTACAATTACCGCTACCGGACAGCCAAAATATCAAAAAGATTTCGCTCCCTTAGTTCCTGGTTTTGCTTACGTTCCCTACAACGATATTGAAGCGATCGAAAATGCGATTACCGATATCGATGAGGGGAATCGGCGCGTCGCAGCGATTATGCTCGAACCTTTACAGGGAGAAGGCGGGGTTCGTCCGGGCGATTTAGAATATTTTACACGAGTTCGCAAAATTTGCGATGAAAATAACATTCTTCTCGTTTTCGATGAAGTGCAAGTTGGCGTAGGACGCACGGGGAAATTATGGGGTTACGAACATTTAGGAGTCGAACCCGATATCTTTACCAGCGCCAAGGGACTCGCAGGCGGCATTCCCATCGGAGCTATGATGTGTAAGAAGTTCTGCGATGTTTTCGAGCCTGGAAGCCATGCTAGCACCTTTGGAGGCAATCCTTTTGCTTGTGCGGCGGCATTAACGGTTTTGCAGACGATTGAAAAAGATAATATCCTGCAAAACGTCCAGGCACGCGGGGAACAATTGCGATCGAGTTTGTGTACAATTGTACACAAATTTCCCAAGTTATTTACCGAAGTGCGCGGTTGGGGATTAATTAACGGCATGGAAATTAATGCAGATATCTCGTTAACTTCGATGGATATCGTCAATGCAGCTATAGAAGAAGGTTTATTAATCGCACCCGCAGGGCCAAAAGTTTTGAGATTCGTGCCGCCATTAATTGTTTCCGAACAAGAATGCGATCGCGCTATGCAACTTTTAGAAAAAGCCATTACCAAAGTCATTCAATAAAGTTAATTGCAATTAATCATTTAGACTCGGCAATTATCTTGTCGAGTTTTTTCTTTTAGAGGCAAATTGGCACTTACCGGATTGTAAGGGTTAAGTATTTTATTAATTAATGCGATCGCATCAATCGACCTAATTAAAATTAAAGTAAGTTTTCCCCTACGCCTGAAAATAACCTTATTGCCCGACAACAAAAATGCGTCAATCTTATTTTCTTGCGATCGCAGCTTTTTTCTTGGCACTTCCCACCCCTAGCTTAGCGCTTAGCCAAGTTCATCAGTCAAGTTACCCATCCCATCAAATTGCCCGCAATACCTATAATGCCGAAGCCGAAGCCTACACTAAGAAAGGATTTGAATATGTCCTGCAACAAGAGTGGAATTTAGCGTTAGCTGCTTTCAACCGAGCGATCGAACTTAACCCCAACTATGCTATAGCTTACTTCAATCGGGGAACTCTACACCGCATGATGCAAAAATGGGAATTAGCACTCGCTGATTTCAACAGATCAATCGAACTCGATCCCCTATTTGCTTCGGCTTACGGGAGTCGGGGGGAGGTGTATGTCGTGCAGCAAAAAAGAGATTTAGCACTTGCCGACTACAATCAAGCCATTAAACTCAATCCCAACGATGCTATAGCTTATTTCCGTCGGGGTCTTCTGTACGCGCAAGAGCAAAAATGGGATTTAGCATTGGCTGACTACAATCAAGCCATTAAACTCAATCCCAACGATGCTATGGCTTACTTCCGTCGGGGTCTTCTGTACGCGCAAGAGCAAAAATGGGATTTAGCATTAGCTGATTACAACCAAGCTATTTCTCTGGAGCCGAAATTTGCTGAGGCTTATTATTATCGAGGTCTTCTGTATGCACAAGAGCAAAAATGGGATTTAGCGCTGGCTGACTACGACAGAGCAATTGAATTTAATTCCAAACTTGCCGGGGCATATTACGATCGGGGTATTGTATACTACGAGCAGCAAAAATGGAAATTAGCATTAGCTGATTACAACCAAGCTATTTCTCTGGAGCCGAAATTTGCTGAGGCTTACAACAATCGGGGTATTCTGTACTATAACCAGCAAAAATGGGACTTGGCTCTTGCTGATTTTAATCAAGCTATTTCTCTGGCACCCAACATTGCCGAGACTTACTACAATCGGGGTCGTCTGTACCACGAGCAACAAAAATGGGACTTGGCTCTTGCTGATTACAGTCGAGCCATTTCTCTGGGTTTTAAATTTGCTGAGGCTTACTACAATCGGGGTGTTCTGTATCATAATCAACAAAATGTGAACCTGGCACTAGCTGATTACAACCAAGCCATTTCTCTGGATACCAACTATGCTAATGCTTACTTCAATCGAGGTGTGGTTCGCTATTCTATGGAAGATAAACAGAGTGCCATTCAAGATTTACAGACAGCTGCTGACTTGTTTCGTCAACAAGGAAATATGACACTTTATCAAAAAGCTATGGAAGCGCTCCAACAATGGCAGAATGAACGATAAGGATTAGAAATAGCAAGCGGAAAGTCTAGGCGATCGCGCCATGCAACTTTTAGAAAACGCGATCGCTAAAGTCAGTAAATAAAGCATAAAAGAGAATTACTATATCTCAAAATCATTCTGTATAAAGTTCTATAGTTGCGTTAATAAAATTTTGCCAGACTTGGTTAGGTTGCCAGATTTGTTCGAGATAGCGACGAGAGACTTCTTCAGTGTAGCCTTTGCGAAGCCGATGGTAGAGATAAATCATCGCACAGACGCGCATATTTTTGGCACAATGTACCCAAGTTTTGCGTTCTGAATTTTCATCTAGTAAATCGGCAAGGTTTTCAAAATCGCTTAGGGTAGGATATTCCCAATCGATAGGAATACCAATATATTCCATTCCCAAGCTTTGCGCGATCGCATTTTCATCTCGATTCCAGTTACTTGATGTGGGAGTGGCAAGATTAATAACTAAACTGTAGCCTGCCGATGCAATATCTGAAAACTGTTCGGTAGTGGGCTGTCCAGAAGTAGCTAGAGTAGGAGAAATTGGGAGAAATGCTTCAATTTTTTGTAATGATGAGGTCATAATAATAGCTTAGTGAAAGGATTATTTTTTGGTTATTCGATCTTAAAAATTAAAAGAAATAATTCAACCACTTTAGCAAATTGTTATCGAAGCCTAACAATTTGTCCGTATTGCAATAAGGTATTTCCAGTTATCCGTTATTAGCATTTAAGAATTTAGGAGTATATGAGGAGAGAAAACTGATAACTGGTCACTGGTCACTGGTCACTGATAACTGATATTAGCCGTTGCGATCGGATATCATAAGGCACAAATGCGTCTACATTTAGATCGGGCATATGCAAACCTCCCCAGTAACCTGCCTTAATTACATTAACGGTCAATGGCTCCCCTCAAACACGAGAGATACAGCAGAAAGCCGCAATCCTGCCGATTGGCGCGAACTCGTTGCCACTTTTCCTCGTTCTACCGCTAGCGATGTTAATGCTGCTGTTGAGGCTGCACGTCAAGCCTATCATAGCTGGCGATTAGTTCCCGCCCCAGCAAGAGCAGAGTTAATCTTTCGAGTAGGCGAATTACTATCGCTCAAAAAAGAAGAACTCGCTTATCTGATGTCTCGCGAGATGGGAAAACCATTGGCGGAAACTAGAGGAGACGTACAAGAAGGAATTGATTGCGCTTTTTACTATGCTGGAGAAGGTCGTCGTTTATTTGGGATAACAACGCCATCGGAACTCGCTAACAAATTTGCTATGACAGTGCGGATGCCTGTCGGCGTGTGTGCTTTGATTACGCCTTGGAATTTTCCGCTAGCAATTCCTTGTTGGAAAGCTATGCCTGCGCTGGTTTGTGGCAATACTATAATACTCAAACCCGCTAAAGATACGCCTGCTTGCGCTACTTTATTAATTCAAATCTTCCACGAAGCAGGGTTTCCGCCTGGAGTGGTAAATTTAATACACGGTTCTGGCGGGGAAATCGGTAGAGAGTTGGTTACGCATCCAGGAATCGATTTGGTTTCTTTTACAGGATCGTCTAAAACGGGTGCAGAAATTGGAGAAATTGCCGGACGCACTCACAAGCGTGTTTGTCTGGAAATGGGGGGAAACAATGCTCAAGTAGTGATGGAAGATGCCGATTTGGATTTAGCCTTAGAAGGGGCACTTTGGGGCGCTTTTGGCACGACCGGACAGCGGTGTACGGCGACTAGTCGTTTGATTTTGCATCGCGATATCAAAGCAGAGTTTACACAGAGATTGTTAGAAAAAACGGCAAAGTTGAAATTAGGGGCTGGAATTAACTCAGAAACGGATCTAGGGCCATTAATTAACTCGTCGCAAAGAGAAAGGATCAGACGATATATGGGAATTGCTCGCGATGAAGGCGCAAAAATTTTAACTGGGGGAGATATAGCTCGCGATGAAGAGTTGCAATACGGATATTTCTTCCAACCAACTATATTAGATGAAGTAAAATCTCAGATGCGAGTTGCTCGCGAAGAGATTTTTGGGCCAGTAGTATCGTTACTGGAAGTAAATTCGTTTGAAGATGCGATCGCAATTCTCAACGATACGCCTTACGGTCTTTCTTCTTCTATTTATACTCGCGATGTCAACCGCGCTTTTCAAGCGATGCGAGATGTTGAAACTGGAATTACTTACATCAATGGCCCGACTATCGGTGCAGAAGTGCATCTTCCCTTTGGAGGAGTCAAACAAACAGGAAACGGCCATCGAGAAGCAGGAAGTGCGGCGTTAGATGTTTTTTGCGAGTGGAAGACAGTTTATGTCGATTTTTCCGGTCGCTTACAACGCGCTCAAATTGATAATCGCTAGGTTGGGGAAAGGGGATTGGTGATTAGGGGATAGGAGATACGTAAGTTTTTTTAACTTTGGATCTCGGTTGAACTTTGAACTTTCGACTTCAATAAATAATCCCCAATCCCTATTGTTGTATACGTCTAAGATAGTCCTAAACAAAGCTGGCACAAATACGCGATCGCTCATCCCAATTTGCGATTAAACCTTCCAAGTAGTGCAAGCATCTCGATCCCTCAATTATCTTTCTAGGTTCCAAACTGCGCGAATCCTCGGCGGGGACGTTTTTGCCAGGGAACGCCAAGCAGTCCTGCTTCATCCCTGGCAGTTTTACTTTCAATGACGGGATATTCGCGATCGCCACCTAACAGAGGACGCAATCCGTTTAATTCTGCCAGTATGGTTGCGCCGTTGCTAAGGATTACCCCCAAAACGGGATTGAGGTTAAAAAATATCCCTGCTAAAACTACGCTGATATTGGGAACTGCTACGATCGCGATATTTTGCTCGACGATATCCATCGCTTCCTTGGCAATAGCGATCGCGTGGGGTAAACTCCGCAAATCGTTGTCGAGTAAGACAATATCTGCTGTCTCCCGCGCGATATCGCTGCCAATGGCAAAGGCGATCGAAACATCGGCATGGATAAGGGCGGCTGAGTCATTGATGCCATCGCCGACATAAGCGACGGTCTTCCCTTGTTGGCGCAGCTTTTGGATAATTTCGACTTTGCGATCGGGAAAAGCTTCTGAATAGGTATGACCCAAATTAATTCCTAACTGATAAGCAACTGCACTAGCGACGCGAGAGTTATCTCCTGTCAATATGTAACTAGTAATTCCTTGTTCTTTCAAGTTTTGGATGACGGTCGCGCTTTCAGGACGAAGCGAATTACTGTATAAAATGACTCCTAGAAGCGCTCCATCTCTGGCGACATAAACGAGAGAACGATTGCGAATAGTGCCTTCTTGGTTGCGAATATAATCGACATCCAACGCCACGCCAGACTGCTGAAGAAAGCGACTGCTACCCACCAAAATCTTGCGTCCGTCGATTTGCGCGGTGACTCCCAATCCCACCTCATAATCCCAGCTTTCGCACTGACGAGCGACAATATTCTTGTCCTTAGCATAGCGAGCGATCGCCTCGGCAACTGGATGCACCAAATATTGCTCCGCAGAAACTGCCAACGTCAAGATTTCCGTAGTAGAAGTATCGGAGTTAACCGTTTCAATCCCCACAACTGCACCGACAGCTTGCGTGAGGGTTCCCGTTTTATCGAATACTACTGCATCTAGGTTGGCTAAAATCTCTAGGGCGCGACCGTTGCGAATATAAACGCCAGTTCGAGTAGCGTAGTTGAGGGCAGCGAGGATGGTAGTTGGGACTGAAAATCCGATGCCAGCACCGAAATTAAGTTGTAAAGGCGCGATCGCTTTGTGAGTATCTCTAGTAACGGCGAAGATAGCTGCGCTCAAAAACATCGCTGGCACGACGACTTGGTTGGCTAACTCTTCTGCATAATCGCCGACGCGAGTATCGTAAGTGGGAGCTTCTTTTATCAGTTGTACGGTTCGCCCTGCGTGGGTATTATCGCCCGTTTGCTCTGCAAGTATAACAAGTTGCCCTTTAACGACTTGCCCGGAAGCAAAGACTTTCTGCCCCTCCGAGCAAGCTACTAGCGTCGATTCTCCCGTTAAGTATTGCTGGTCGATTAAGCCACTGCCGCGCACGACTCGCCCATCGACGGGGATTGAGTCGCCTGGACTGACGATGACGCGATCGCCAACTTGCAATTGTGAAAGTAAGATTTGTTCGATTCCTTCTTCTCGATCTACCCAATAGGAACGCTGATTGAGTAAGGTTAGAGCCTGTCTTTCTCCAGCGCGGGCGGTTAAATCGCGCAAAGTTTCGGTCGATTGAGCCATTGCGATTTCTAGCGCCGGCGCTACTAATTCTCCCTGAAGCGTATGTAGGGTCAGCCACAGCGAATCGAGAAGCCCTACGTTTGGCGAATGATGTTCGATCGCGCCGTCTATCGCTCGTTTAAATACGGGCACTCCCGCTGTCAAAATCGCGCATCCGACAAGCGAAGCTAGAGCGGGTAATTCTAATGGAGCCGCAACTAGAGCCAGTCCAAGCGCTAAGGCGGGTAAACCCAACTTTTCCCAGTAGTCGATGTCCGGTCGTTGTGCTGTTGTAATAGAATCCTCTTCTAACAATTCCTGCGTTACTGCTTGTTCGATCGCAACTTGCAGTTGTTCGCGTAGTGTTGTTATTGTTTCCTTGGTACTGTCGTAGTAGATGACTACAGTACTTGCCGCCGAGTTGATGCGCGTATGCGTAATCGCTTTGACTGTTTTGAGCGATCGCAACAATTTAATATCATAATTTTTGTCATATGTCAAGTTTGGCACTCGTAGCCGTATTCGCCCTGCGGTGAGGTGAACGACCTCGTAGGATTGGATTAGCTGTGTTGCTGCGATTTGAGTTAACATCATGAGATTTGGGATTTGGGATTTGGGATTTTGGATTGTCTTCACAAACTAGTCTGGATGTTGGTATCCGTTTTTGCAGTCGCTCGATTGCTCGAATCTTGGAGAATTTGAGTTTTGCTATCTTCTACCCGCATTTGAGTGCGTTTTTGTCGCATAACACCTGCTTTACTTTTTAAATCTTTAAAAAACTCAGTTTCTGTAATCGCTTTGACTTGTTGTTCCTTTTTGTCGCGATCGATTTCTACTTTTAAATGGTCGATTTGCGCTTTGAGGGATTCAGCGCGAACTCGCACGTCACGGAGCGTTTTTTGAAAAATACGAGCTAGTTGCCCGAATTCATCTTGTCGCTTTGCATCTTTTTCGAGTAACTTCACGCCGATACATTCGCCGTAGTCTTCTCGTTCCATAGCCGAGGCTACGGCACTTAGCGTTAGAATAGGGCGAATCAGCCAACGAGAGGTGCGAAGTCCGACAAGTATAGCAACGAGCAATAATGCCAAACACAGCAGCAAAGCATGACGGTTGTTGGCTTCAATATCGTTCATGAAGTCTTTTTCTGGAATAACAACCACAATTACCCACTTCAGTCCAAACTGTTCGAGCGATCGCACTTCAATAAAGTTGCGTCCTTCCTCTTCCTGAAACTCAAGCTTGGCATCTTTGTCGATGCGGAAGTTCCCAAAGTGCTGCTGCAAATGACGAGCGGTAGTACGAATCAGCGCATCGGTACTATCAATTGCTTTGAGTTGTTTGACAGCGCCATTTTCCCCTGGGACGATTATCGGTTCGGTGTTAGAACTCCCGACCAACTCTCCCGAAGGCTCCATAATAAACGCTCTCCCAGAAGGGCTAATCTTGATATTTTGCAGAAACTGACTTATCTGTTCTAGACTCAGATCTGCACCCACAACCCCCAATAGTTTCTTTTGCGAGTCATAGATAGGTTGTACTGCTGTAATCGTCAAGCGACTGCGATCGCTAAATGTTGCATAAACTTCGCTCCAGCCAGAACCGTTACGGACTGCTGCTTTATAGTAGGGACGCTGGCGCGGATAGTAACCAGAACGAGATTTTAGTAGCGTAGCGCGATCGCCGCGATTATTAATGGCGTAAATATTGAGCTTTTTTTCTTTACCCCCATCTGCTAGCTTTATCACCCGACTACCGTCGTTTTGCTTCTCTATTTCGATAAACTGCTCTTTCTCGTTAGCAATCAGGATCGAACTTATTGAATTAAAGAGTGCAATCTTTTTCCACAAAAAGCGTTCTAGATGCTTTAACTGTTGGGGTTCCATCAGATCGTTGGCATCGTAAAATCCTGCTTCAATTTGATTGACATTAATGTCAACTACCAACTTGGGTTTAGCTAGGTAGCTATAGAGATGGTCGTCAATGCGTTCGGCAACTTGGCTGCGCAAACGAATTGTCATTTCATTAACAGCTTTTTGTCCGTTTTCAAATGACAGCCAACCCGTAAGTCCAACAGAAACAACAATTTGGGTCGAGAAAATTAGTGGAACGAGGGAGCGAATAGAAGCCACATTTAAGCCTCGGTATATGAGAAACATTGTCTAGCTGAGATAGACATCACTAACATACCCAAGTATTCAGGAAAAACTATAAGTTTAATAAGACTAAAGCCAAAACCCTAATTTTTGGGCGGGCATTGCCCACTAATACCAGTGAATTACTTGTCTAGCCGACACCCGACCAAAGCCCCAGAAACGCTTTACAATACAATTCGACCCAAAAATTATGAGAGCGTCGAGCGCCATATTTGGTTGTTACTTGGCGCGGTTGCCCTTTGACTGCTGCTTGAATCGTATTTGGTGGTAAGGCGATCGCCTCACTGCGTTCCGAACTACAGCCAATATTAGACATACAAAAGGAGGTAACTAACTATCGGGGAAAATCGATAGCCTGAGTGCGGAAGTAGAAGCACTCAGGCAGCAAGTAATATCCAGAGGAAAATGAGTAACTAATTCAAGTTGTCAGTTAACCTAGATTTCTACTTCTAGAGTTAACAAAGAATAGGTGGATGACGCGATTGCGCGGAGTGCTATGGCAAGATCGCAAAATTGCATAAGTAAAAATCAACCAGATATATAAAGCAGTAGATGCACGACTCGTTAATCAAAGTAAGTTTGCCTATTCTCAAAAACAGGAGTTAAAGACTCGAAGGCTTTGACTAAACAAGATTTGATAATAATTAATTTAGTCTAGGAAACAAGTATGGGGTTGGTTTCAAAATACTGGAATCTTGTGAGCTTGGATGCTACGGGAACTCGTCAAGTTAACGAAATTACTTTAGCTAAAGCCTTTTTCCAGGAACAATTTCCAGAACTAGTAAGCCAGACGAACATTCCAGATACAGCGATTCAGAGTCAACTGTTAGCTTTAGCGCGAGCGGAAACGGCGATTGCGAATATGGCTCAATACTGTTTGCGCTGCTTTATCTCCAGTCAGATCGAGCAAGTTTGTCGAACAATTGCAGCACAGTTTGGTACAAATCATGGTTTCAAGGCTAGCGATCTTTTTCCTTTCGTTCTCAATGACGTTCCAAATAACTTTAGAGAATCGCACCAGGACCAACCAACTAATTATCAATCTTTAGCTATTCAAATATTACAAAGTTTCGATCCACAATTGGCTAGTTTGTCTACTTGGATTGCCAAATTAGTCAAAAGCCAGCCAGAACTCAATGCTTTCTTATTAGAACATGATGTTTATATGGTTAGCGACTGGGCAATTCTCAATGATACTGCGTTAGATCGAATGGAAAGAATTTTAAAGGATTTTCATGGTTTTACGGCAGTTGAAATTGAAAAAGCTAGGCAATTATTAGAAAGTTATCATCTCGTTTATCGAGAAGAAAGGCGCAAGCAACGCCTTGCTGGAGTAAAAGGAAAGTGTTCGCCACCTTCATCAAATCAACTCCAAGCGATCGCCCAACAAACACAATTAAAACTCGCACCGGAAAAGATTTTATCTCAACTACAAAAGCTAGCCGATTTGTTAAGAGAATATCGTATCTATGCGAGGACGAAATATCTTCGGACGCAGACGTTAGAGACACCAGAAACTCAGATAAAAGCCGAACAATATCAGATATCTACAACCGAACCATCAGAGGAGGAAAATAGTCAAAGAGAATTTTTAGTGCATTATCGTCGGGAATTCGATCGCGCTTTAGAAGCATCATTAGAAAGAGTCATAGAAACATGGTTCGATCGCATCGAACGTAAAGATCTTCAAAAAGCAGAAAATTTTTTGCTCGCCTTGGCACTATTTCACTGTCAGGGGAAATCGATGGGAGAAATTGCGCCTTTAGTAAAATTAAATGCTCAGTTTCAAGTCAGTCGCTTGCTGAAATTAAAGGAATTGCGTTCTGATGTTCGTCAGGAGATGTTAAAAGCGTTGCGCGATCGCGTTCTTGAACTCGCTCAGTACTATGCTAACCCAGAACAACTACAAAATTTAGATCGCACTATTGAAATGTTACTCGATGAAGAAATCGATCGCGTCATGCAGGAAGCCGAAGCGGAAGCCAACATTGCTAAAAATCGTTCTACTAACAGTCAATTTGCTAGTTGCCTCTGTCATTACTTAGATAAAAGGAAAAAATAATTATGATTAACCCAAACCCCGATATTTTATTAGATTTTGAAGCGCGATCGCTCGGAAGTATTTCTTTAGAAGAAGAATCTGTTCGACAAGCCATACAAATTAGCGATACTATTCTCAATCCCCGCCAAAGATGGCAAATTTATCTCAATGCTTTAGCCTTATTTGGATTCGAGCAATGGATTAGAGATAGGGATTCAGAACTAATCGTCAATCGCAAACAATGTTCGCTTTTAAAACCTCAATACGCTAATTTTCTTGAGGGAGTTTGCAATATACAAATAGGAGATTATAAACTGTGTCTGTTAGCGATGGGAACGATGTTTGATGAAGCGATATCGCTTCCTAGAATTATCCGCGATCGCCCCGAATATGCCGCACATTTTTATGTCTTTTTATCGGTTGACGAGGAGCAAGAACAAGTCAATGTAGAAGGGTTTCTTTCTTATTCTCAACTAGTAGAACGTCAATTACAAGCGCGATCGGATTGGACGTATGAAATTCCTCTAGCTTGGTTCGATACTAATCTTGAAAATCTAGTACTTTACTTGCGTTGTTTAGAGCCGACGGCAATTAATTTACCAAGTTCAGAAAGCATTCGCGCATCATCTCTAAGACAGTTAGAAAGCGAATTAACCCCCTTAATTCCCCAGTTACAATCCTCAGATCGTTCCCTTTGGGAAATCCTTACTTGGGAGCAAGGAGCTTTATTATTAACTATTCCAGAATTAGTCAATTGGCTTTATGACATTAGAACGGAATCGCGATCGTCAAGTCAAAATTTAGCAACTTTAACTAACAAATTATCGCAGATCGTACAACGTTTGGGTCAGGGTGTTATTAATGTTAGTTTGTGGTTGCAAGAAGAACTCGATCGCGTCTCGCAAAATTTAGCTTGGACGTTACTTCCTGCTGAAATTTTAGTTCCTTCAGAATTGCGATCGATAGCTTCTTCTTCTAGAGTATTTGATCTCGAAGAATTAGAAGGTTTTATTCGGAATTTAAGGCGTACTGAAATAGAAATTCCGCTAGAAACGCGCGGAAGCTATAAGGATTTTAGTTTAGATAATAATCCTTTGCGCCTATATGCGTTAACCTGGTCGATGCTATCTGAAGATAATTTACCAGAGTGGACATTATTATTAATTTTAGGCGCACAACCCAATCGAGTTATGCCGCAGGGAGTCAAGTTACAAGTAAGCGATGCAACTGGTATTTTGGACGAACAATTACTAGAACAAACTAGAGAAAATACCTATTTATATACGCTGGTAATTGGTTCGATAGACGAGCAATTTTCGGTGGCTATTAGTTTGAGTAATGGAGAAAGTTTGATGTTGCCTCCCTTTGATTTTATCGATCCGCGATCGCGATAATTAACCAAGCTAACTGGCATTCAAATTAGCTACTAATATTTAGGCAATAGGCAATAGGTATAGTTTATGAATTTCAAAAAATTAGACGATTGGACAGTTTAAATACGTAATATAGCGTTTCTCAAAGCTAGGAAGTACATCTATATGAGTGCCTACTCCCTACTACCTACTGCCTGCTGCCTTAAAACGATAAGCTGTGTATCTCATATATAAAAGAATTGCTATAGCTTAATAGTAATTACTGTAAACGAATAAATTTATTATGATTTTTCAGTCTAGTTTTCGGCTAAAAGTTGAACGAATAGAACAAAAATGTCGCTTTGAACTGTCGTGGAATCAAGCGCAACAACTTCAGCCGATTACTGTATCTTATCCACAAATAGTTATTAACGCTTATCAAAAATGGCGAGAAGCTTACTTAGGTTTTTATCAAACTGAATTAAGAGGCAGAATTGCTAAATCTGGAAGTTTAAGAACCGACGATCCACGCCAGAAATTAAAACAAACAGAAGCGACTTTACTCTCTCATTTTCATAGTTGGCTTCAGAGTCAAGAATTGTCGGAAATTCGTAGCGCGATCGCGAATACTGGTAAAAATTTAGCCGAACAAATTAGTCGTGATTCTAAGTATAAAAGTTATTGTATCGATCTTTGTTTAACTTGTCATCCACTCGAACTAGAACGCTTACCTTGGGAAGCTTGGGAAATTAGTAAAGAATTGGGAATGACTGGGAAGATACGCATTAGTCGAACTCCCATACAAATTCAAGAAGAAACTTTAGAAGAAACCAAAAAACAGGTTCGTAGAAAGCCAAGAATTTTAGTTATTTTAGGCGATGATACAGGATTGAATTTTCAGGAAGAAAATAATGCAGTAAAAAAGCTGACTTCTTTAGCCGAAATTAAGTTTTGTGGCTGGCAAAAAGGTAAAGATATCTCTGACCTAAAAACTCAAGTTATCGAAAAAATAACTGATGAAAAGGGTTGGGATATTTTATTATTCTTCGGACATAGTAATGAAAATCAAATAATGGGAGGAGAAATTGCGATCGCGCCTGGAATCTCTCTTTCTATTAACGAACTGACTAACCAACTCAAGATTGCTAAGCAGAAAGGATTGAAATTTGCTCTTTTCAATTCTTGTAGCGGACTCAATATTGCTTCCTCATTAATTGATATAGGATTGAGTCAAGTTGCAGTGATGAGAGAACCTATTCATAATCAAGTTGCTAAAGATTTTTTAGTGCGTTTTTTACAAGCTTTGAGCGAATATAAAGACGTACATGATGCTTTATTGGAAGCTTGTATTAATCTCAAACAAAACTTCGATTTAACTTATCCTTCTGCCTATTTAATTCCTTCGCTATTTTGTCACCCAACTTCAGTTTTATTTCGCCTTCAACCCAGAGGCTTTTTACATACATTCAAACAAATCTTGCCTAGTAAAGGAGAAGCGATTGCTTTAACAATATTTATCCCTCTAAGCTTATTTACTCCCGTTCAAGATGTTTTATTAAATAATCGTACAGGAATCCAAGGAATCTATCGCGATCTTACCAATCAACTACCTTCAGAAATAACCCCTTCGCTAACATTAGTTCAAATCGATACGAAATCTTTGAATCAAGCTGGAATTACCAATCCAAAACCAATTGACTATAGTTACCTAGCTAGCATTATTAAGAAACTTTCTGAGGTGAATGTCAAGATTGTAGGAATTGATTATTTACTCGATACCAATCAAAATACTAAAAATTTAATTCTTGCAAACTCTATTCGCAATGCAATAAATACAAAAGAAACTTGGTTTATTTTTGCTTCCATAACCAATGAAGATCGAGATGAAAAACCAAGAACCGATATTGCAAATCCTAATTGGAGTCTTTATGGAGATATTATTGGCTTACCCCAATATGTAAGACTTTTATCAGATACAAGCGATTGCGATCGCAATTGTCCTTTTAGTTATCTTCTATCGATTGTTTATACAGTTAACCAACAACCCAAACAACTCGATTTACCGCAGCTAAACTTAAAAAATCAAACTAATTTCCAAACTCAATTATTTACCTATATCGAACAACAAAAGGTAGAAAATAGCGAATTTACTTTTTTACATCAATTTGCAAATTTGTCTTCAACTTGGTTGCAACCAATTAATGACTTTTCGATTCCTCCCGATCGCGTTTATAATCGCATTGCTGCATGGGATTTACTCAATCGAAGCGCAGAAGCATTAAAAACACTCGGCTTAAACAAACAGATTGTTATTATCGCACCAGGAGGCTATCCCGAAGCTGGAATTGATGAATCTGGCGAAGATAATTTTCCCGTCCCTCTAGGCGTAAAATATTGGCGAGAAAGATTAGCAATTGAAGCAGCTAACGAAGATAAATTTACAGGCTCCGAATCTCATGCTTATACAATTTATCATCTATTAACGCGACGTTTAGTAATCCCAATCCCCGACCTATGGTTAGTTGGTTTAGCTGCTTTTTTAGGGAAAGAAGTAACGATTATCCTAAAACAGTACTATCGACAAAAACATCAAAAATGGTTGCCGATTGGATTGGCTAGCGCTACAACGATTTATTCTTTAATTTGTTTGCAAGCTTATGTTTCTGCTGGAATATTAATTCCTTGGTTCTTGCCATCAACAATAATTCTAATTTATATCTGGCTTTTTTTCAGGAGGAAATCGCATGTTTAATTTTAGAACGATATTTGTCTTATTACTGATAACAAATTTTCACATTGTTTCATCCATAACGATTGCGATCGCGCAAACACAACAACAACCAACACCCCAAACCAGACGTAAAGAACCTAAATCGATTTGGGAAACAATTTGGAATTTATTAACGGCTAGAGAACAGCGTAATATGGCATCGCGCGGCAATCTTTGTCCGATTACTGGATTGTTAGAAAAACAAAATGTTATTTGGAGCGATCGTCCTTTATTTCTATGGCAAGGAACTGGAATAATTGAAATAAAAGTCTATGCTCCTTTCGATCCCAATACCGATGAAAAATTGTTGTGGAGTCAGAAAGTAAAAACCGAAGATAAAACGAATCCATTCAACGGCATCCCTTACAATGGAGAACAATTACAATCGGGGAAAAGCTACGATTGGGAATTAATTTATCTTGACGAAAAAGGAAGACAAGAAACAACAAATAAATTGACATTTCAAGTAATGAAATCGCCAGAACGCGATCGCATTTCTGCTGAATTAAATACATTACAAACTCAACTTCAAGCAGAAGGCGCGACAACTGAAGAAATTGCCTTACAACGCGCTAACTACTTCGCCGAACGAGATTTGTGGTCGGATGCTTTACAGGAAATCTATTCAGTTCCCAACCCGTCTCCAGATTTGATAAATAATTACAACAATCTATTGACTTCTGTTTGTAAATCTGAATGATTGGGGATTGGGATTTTTTTAGGGGAAAGGGGTAAAGGGTAAAGGAACTTTTATCTATTTCTCCCCCTTGTCCCCCTTGTCCCCCTTGTCCTCCGAAGGACGCACCTTGTCTTCCGAAGGACGCTGCATAACCTCTTCTTTCTCAGAGATATGAAGTAACGACCAAGAGAAAGAGGAATGCGATCGTGTTATCCACAACCCCAAACACTACGATTGTCCATAACTGTATCATCATCATCGCTGCTGCTTCTGCAATCCTCCTCAGCATTAGTGTAAGCGATGTCTTCAATCATCCTGCTAAAGCCGTTCGACAAAACCGATTAGATAGCTACGGCTGCTTCATCAGTGTCGTTCTGGTTAGTAAAATTTGCAAGTTACCTTTTTGCTAAATATTGCCTTGTGTTGTTCGGACAACTTTCAACAAAAAGTCTATCCAGATATGTTTCAACGCAATTCTTCAATTCCAAAACCGCACAATGCGTTCGATGATATGTTTCAAGAATCTTTTCAAGAGTCTTTTTCTGTGGAGGAGATATTTCAACTTATTCGCAATTATCATCTACTTAATCTTAGCGATTTTTTAAAAAGTATTTTATTGGAGAAGAAAGTTAGCGTTTCAGATTTACACAAGAGATTGCAACAAAAAGATTATTGCCTCAATATTGAATCGCTGCACAGGTATTTCAATCCTAGTCAAAAGAGTAATAGGTTTCCTTCTAAAGACTTTATCGAAATTTTTGCAGAAGTTGTGACATTAACCGACGAACAAACTAAACTTTTACTTCAATTTTGGGTTTACAGTCGTTTTATCAAAAAATGTAAAAAAAATCTTTAGTTTTTCGATAGTTTTTCGATCGCGCAAAGCAATTTGATAATTTTTGCTTGCTTTACTTGTTTATAAACACTTGACTAAAAATAGACTTATCCAATTTGCATATTAAAGTGGATTTTCAAGGCTTTCAATTTAGCGTTTCAATTGAAATTGAGAGCAATTGCTTAAAAACTATTGCGATCGAGGGCGATCGCGCCATTCTAAATAAAACTTTTCTTCGCTTGTGCATACCTTCTTTCCTCTCAGAAATATAGAACTACAGAACAGTTAAAAAACACAACTATGTCTAATCGTATTGTTGATGCTTTGGTTGGCGAGCGTTATTTCAATGGCAAGAGAATTACAGGAAAAAGTTTCTCTGAAATTCTGACCCTTGCTGTTGAGGAATTTGTCCCATCCCTAAACAGAACAGTTTCTAGAGTAGATAAACCCTTCATATCCCCGATAAAAATCGATGATGAATCGCCAACAACTGTGAAAATCGTATTTGAGCAGGGATTGGATAACTCATCACCTCTGTCGATTCGCTCTACTTCCATAAGAAAAACGTTCGAGCGACAAGTTTTTTCCCATGACCTTTTGCTTGGTCTGGCAACAGAAAAAGATTATCTTGTTTCAAGTCAAGTTGTTGATAGCCAAAGTTTCTCCAGCGAAGCTTTGACAAGCGCACAAGCAATCTCCCAAGCTTCTACTAGTAACTTTATTGATGCCTTATTAGTTCCAGGGACACCACACTGGAGCGGACGTGTTATAACTTACAGCTTCATGACTTATGTTCCTCATTATTATGCCTGGAACGCTGAAGAACGAAACTACTTCGCTCCTTTTAATCAAACCCAAAAGAACGCAGCACGGCGAGCTTTGCAACTTTGGAGCGAAGTTTCGGGACTTAGATTTGTAGAAGTATCCGATGCTGGTGCAGGTGGAACCATTCGGTTTGGCACGGCATTTCTGGGAGCAGGAAGCGCTCATGCGTACTTTCCCTCGAATAATCCGACAGGAGGCGATGTCTGGCTTGACAATAATACCAGCACGAATTATTACCAAAC
>JALOOL010000298.1 GCA_025454425.1 Hydrococcus sp. Prado102
TAATTAACAACTCTCCTGCCCCGCGTTTTTGGGCTTCTTCTGCCCAGGCGATCGCGTCTATTCCCGTATTTTCTCTGCCGCCACGCACGTATACGTCCCAACCGAGGTTGCTAGGATCGTTACGTCGTCTAGCATCGATCGCGACGACGATACATTGTTTGCCAAAGCGATCGCTGGCTCGATCGATAAAATCGGGGTTGCGTACCGCTGCCGAATTAATACTAATTTTATCGGCTCCGGCTCGTAACAAATTCTTAATATTTTCTAAGGATTGGATGCCGCCGCCAACGGTTAAGGGAATAAACACCTGTTCCGCCGTCCGATATACCACATCAATAATCGTATCGCGATCTTCGTGAGTGGCAGTAATATCGAGAAAAACTAATTCGTCTGCACCAGCATCGTTATAAATTTTGGCGAGTTCCACCGGGTCGCCAGCATCTTTAAGATCGACAAAATTTACCCCTTTAACAACGCGACCTGCTTTAACATCCAAACAAGGTAAAATTCTTTTAGCAAGCATAATTATATTAAAAATATCTTTTAAATTTTATCAAGATTAGGAATTATTTTTGCTTTTCTAGCCATTCTTCCCAAGCTCGATAGTTTCTTTGACCAAGATCTTGCCCGCTAATTTCTTTGAGAATACTGTTTAGTGTTTTTAAGATAGGTTCGATGGGAATATCGGCCTTCTTTTTTTCAGCCATTTCACCTTTGCTTGAGTTCTTCTATTATTTCTTGATAGAGATTTCCAGCAGATTCAAAGTTTTCACTAGAAAAAAAAGCAACAAGTTTTTCAATTCTATTAGAAAACTTTGTTTGGATTTGCTGTATATCGATTTGAGAAGTTCCAAAAAGATCGATTCCTTTAAGATGAGAGGCAGCAAAGATAGGTGCGCTTGTTAAAAGGAAAGCGATCGCAAAGATCGCCAAAAATTTTTTTATCTGCATGGAAAGCGATCGAAAATCTTTAGCACTATTATTTTCTAATAATAGTCAATTCCTATCACATCCGTGCAAGAGCGACTATTTTAGCAATTTTGCTTTTATCTAGCCCTTCTAGTTCGTTAAGATGCAACCATCCTTCTTTAACTAACCGAGCGAAAATAAAGACAAGCATTGAATATTGATAATCATACTTGCCGTCTACTTCATGTCTTCTAGCACTGAGAAAATCGTGTAAATGCCACATATCCTCCAGTTGTGCGATCGCGCTAGCTTGTTCGCGAACTTGCTCGATTAAAGCTTTAATTTCTCGTTGATAAGCTCTCTCAAAGGCTTCTTGAGCTATTTCCCGCTCTATTTTAGACCACTCAGCGTCACTCACTTGCATTGTCAAACTTAAAATTTCTGGGCGAATATAAAAATTATTTCAAAATAAGGGAGCGTTCCCCTTAAAAAAGAACGCTCTTATGCAATTATCTTCGATTAACTTGCATTGGCGACTCTCCCTAACGAACTAGGTTGAGTAGTTCTTTAGGAGATGCTAGTAAATCGATTGCGACAAAGAAAATCTTGTTCTCAGGAGTAAGCAAAAATCTCCAAGCCATATTCATCCCTACACCAGCGCCAAACCAAGGGGTTTGTACTTTGCCAGTGACTTTGATTTGAGTAAAACCATCTTCTGCGGGTTCTACGACTCCTCGTTCTGGGATTAACTTAAGGTTTTGGCACTCTTCTCTGAAGAATCGCAAAACAGCATCTTTTCCAACAATGGGTTTTTGGAAAGGAGGTTGCAAAGCGCCATCAGGAGCAAATAACTCAATGAGTGCATCAAAGTCATTGGCATTGAGGTTATCCATATAGCTTAAAATAGTAGGATTGTCAACACCTTCAATCGTAACTTTGACTCGTTGCGAGATTTCTTGGGGAACTACAACGGGTTCGGAAACTCGATTGCTCGTTTTGCTCGGCTCGAACCCCATGTCAACTACAGAATTACGTAAGACTGTAATTTGCTGACCTGACTCTAGATTTCTGATTGCTTGCAGGATGGCTGCGGCGTTAGCAGAAAGTTGATAGCCCTTTGGTATCGGAGCGACAATTCCCTGTTCCATCCATTGTCCGAGTTGATACCAAAAACCTAGCTTGATGTTAGCAGACCAACTACCATAGGTTCTGCTAATGGGCGTATCGACGCGGTTTGCTAGATCGCACATAACCTGCGATTGTTCTCGAAAACTCATTTGCCGAATTTGATTCATCGTGACTTCAGCAAACTGCATATTAGCTGCACCAGGAGCAGCAATGGTGATTGTTTTACCCATTTCTAAGTAAGCAAACCAAATCAATGCAAGTTGATCTTCAGCACTAAGCTGATTAAATCTAGCAATTGTTGCAGGTACGGCATCAGCAGACAGAGTGTTTGGGAAAATCCCACGGGCTGAGTCAATGGTAAATGGCATATTACAGATCCACCTTAACTAGATTGCTAACTAGGAAAACCGTCAACCCGAAAGCTTTTCAAGGATGAGTTTGTCTTTCCCGTTCACTAGAATATCACAGAAATTTTACAAATCTACATAAAAATTAATAATGATGTTCATAAAGTTTGCTTCCATCGCCTAAGCGTTACCGTCGGCAAGCTTCTAGTCATTTATGTCGCGATAATCAATAGCTTGTTACAACTGGAAAGCAAAAAGCAAATATTAAAAATCGTTACTTATCTTTAGCCTCTGAAAAATTTCTTAACATAAAAGGGTGGTGTTGGAGAAAGTATCCTACCAAGTACAAAGAACCGCATAAAATAGTTAATCGTTCTGGGTCATCTTGGATTGCTTTATCTAAGCCAGCAAACAAATCTGTAAACGTTTCAATTGTTGCCAAATCAGGACAAATGCTTGCTGCTAGAGTTGCTAAGGCTTCTGGGTCGGCAGTACTATGGTCGGGGACTGGGACGAGATAGAGATCTTCTCCAGGACGCAGCAAAGCTTTAAAAATCTCTTCGTGTTCTTTGGTCGAAAGGATTCCCATTATCCAAGTTACAGGTTTATTTAGAGTATCGACATATTGACGCAATGCTTTGGCGGCGGCGGGGTTATGTGCCCCATCAACGAGAAGCGGAGAATTGTTCCAAGTCGTCCATTGCAAGCGTCCCAACCAGCGAGTTTTTGCCATTCCTGCTTGAATGGCTTCTAGAGGAATCTTCCATCCTTGCTGCTGTAGAATTTGCAAAGACGCGATCGCAATGGCAGAATTCATTAACTGTACTTGCCCTAATAATGGCAATGGATACTCAATCGATTTTGGATTTTCGATTTTGTGAGACAGTTCGAGTCTTGGACGGCAGTTGCTCCACTTGGGGAGCCCCCAAGACCGCACTGCCTCCGTTTCCCGTCGAGTCGAAACTGTCGAACCCGAAGGGGATTTTGGATTAATTTGAATATTTTTATGACTTATATACTTTGCCCAACCTTCTTTTGTTGTTTCTGCTGGTTCGACCCAAATGGCAGGACAATTTAATTGTGCGATTCTTGCAGCGACGACCGCTTTTGCTTCTTCTGGAAGCTTGCCAATGACGGCAGGAGTAGCGGGTTTGAGAATGCCTGCTTTTTCCCCTGCAATCTCTGCTAAAGTCGAACCCAAAACTTGCCAGTGTTCGCGACTGATAGAGGTTATAACACTAACCAGAGGATTGCTGCAAACATTAGTTGCATCCAAACGTCCTCCCAATCCTACTTCTATGATGGCAATATCGACTTGCGATCGCGCGAAGTATAACCAAGCCGCAGCAGTAATGACTTCAAACTGTGTGGGACTTTCTTCGTTAGGTGCGATCGCAACTTGAATTTGTTGGATAATTTCTTCTAAATCCGTTGTAGAAATTGGCTTTTCGTTAATACAAATGCGTTCCGTCCAATCTATCAAATGCGGAGAGATGTAGCGTCCGACTTTGTATCCTGCTTCTGTAAGTACCGACGAGAGATAGGCACAAACTGACCCTTTTCCATTGGTTCCTGCGACGTGAATAATCGGGATGCGGTGATGGGGGTTTCCTAAAGTCGCGAGCAGGCGTTCTATACGTTCTAAACCGAGATGAACGCCAAAACGTTGAAAGGGTTTGAGGAGAGAATCGATAGTCACGTAGAAGTAAATTAGAGAGTTTTAATTACTACAATATATTGGTTGGGCGTTGGTTTAACGATTGAACTCCTGAAATTCTTGAATAATTGTGAAATAACAAAGCTAATAGATGTTGGGTTTCGTCCCTCAACCCAACCTACCAATCGAATATTTCTCTACGAACTTCGGTGTTTAAAAATTATCCAATAATTCTTCAGCAATCGTTTCAACAAATCGACCTAATACTCTTTTGTATATTTCGTGTTCTGGAAAAGGTGCGATAATTTCAAGAGTGCCACGATTGTAGGTCAGGCGTAAGCGGCGATTGCAAAGTTCTTTGCGTAACGTTTCATAGGTTTACCAACTAATGCCTGACAAGGTAATTCTTTCTTCGGCTGGCGTAAGAGTTCGATTACTCATGACACTCTCAAGATTTTTACTACAATTAATCCAAAGGAATAGTATAAACCCACTCTTTATAATCGGGAGCTTTATTTTCTGTAATTGCTATTAATTTTTCTTTGAGTTTGTCTGTGATTGGTCTACTTTCTGGTAATTCAAATCTTTCAATTTTTTTGACGGGAGTAATTTTAGCTGCCGTTCCACTTAAAAATACTTCGTCAGCAATAAATAATTCCGATTTATCAACGGGTCTTTCTAAGACTGGAATTCCTAAATCTTTTGCTAGCGTTAGAACGCTATCTCTGGTAATTCCTTCGAGGATATCTTGCTCGTTTCCAGGGGTAATAATTTGTCCGTTTCTGACAACAAAAATATTCATCCCTGTTGCTTCGCAGACTTTCCCTTGAGAGTTCATCAAAATTGCTTCGTCGAAACCAGATTCTACGGCTTCTGTTTTAGCTAATGCAGAGGTAATATAAGCGCCTGTAATTTTTCCTCGCAGGGGAAAACTGCGGTCTTCTTGACGATACCAAGAACTAATCCGACAAGTAATTCCACCAGCAGGTAAATAATCGTCCATTTCTAAGCCGTAGACTAAGAAATCTTTTTCAATATTGTGCAGTCGCGGTGCAATTCCTAAGCCAGAACTGTAGACGAGAGGACGTATATAAAAAGATTTAGAAGGTCGATTTTTTTTGACGAAATCAACAATAATACTTTCAATTTTATCGGCTGGCAGATCGTAATTTAAAAATTTGGCACTCTGACTCAATCGCTTGCAATGGCGATCTAATCTAAATAATAAAATTTGGTTGGTATTCTCAGAATCAGGAATGCCGCGCAATCCGCCAAAAGCTGCCGTCCCGTAGTGTAAAGCATGGGTTGCAACGGATATTTTAGCATTTTCAAAGGGAATAAATTGATGTTCAAAGTAGGCGATCGGTAAAAAATTGTGCATCGTTATTTCAGGAATCTGTAACTACATAAAGGGCGACTCGCAAATCGCCCGTACAATTCAGTTATACTCGTTCAAGCCAACCAATTAGATTTTGTTTTTGAATTTCTGAAGGATTTTCTATCCTTACGACTTCATAGCGACTGGGTTGGGGAGAGGCTAGTTTAACTGAAAGCGTCTTCAATTCGTCTTGATGGAAGACGGTAACTTGAATAATATCACCGACGGAATAGTCTTTGAGACGTTCGTTTAATTGTTCGGCGGTGCTTCGTATTCCATTTATCGCTAAGAGTTCGTCGTCTGCATCGATTCCTGCTAATCCTGCGGGAGAAACAGCTTCAACAAATTTAACGATTTGTTTGCCATTTTCTGCTTGTACTTTTATACCAAGATGGGGACTAGCATCTTCTTCGAGGATGCTTTTGAGTTGCAATCCAAAGGGTTCGAGGTATTTATCGAAGGGTAATTCTTCAAGTCCATCGATATAACGTTCAAAGAAATCGCTTAAATCTATATCGGCAACCGATTCGATCGCATTTTGTAATTGTTCGGGAGTAAAACCGATTTCATCTTTGCCAAATTTCTCCCACATTAGACGCATGATATCATCTAGCGATCGCGTATTTTTATGACGTTCTCGAATTAATAAATCTAGCAATAACGATACGAGTTCTCCTTTTAAATAATAGGACATTTGAGAGTTATCGCTATTGGCATCTCGTCGATAAAGTTTAATCCACGCATCAAAGCTTGACTCGCTTAACGGTTGTACTTTGCGTCCTGGAATATTTAGAAAACGAGTAATTTCTTGACTTAAATTTTTCAAAAAAGTTTTGGTATCGTAGATGCGCGATCGCAAAGGAATTACCATGTCATAATAACTGGTCGTTCCTTCAGAAAACCATAACGAAGTCGTATGATTTTCTTGTTCGTAATCAAATACTTCTAAAGCTTTAGGACGAATTCGCTTCACGTTCCACAGATGAAAGAATTCATGCGCGACTAATTGCATAAAGCGATTATATTTATCTTTTTCGCGAAAGCCGTAGCGAGAATAGATTAACGAGCAAGAATCTTTATGTTCTAATCCTCCAAAACCATTGTTGGTTAAATGGAGTAAAAAGAGATAGCTTTCATAAGGCAATCCACCATACAGATTGAGGTTTACCCAAAACTTCAAAATCGTAGAGACGATGGATACCAATTTCAAAAGGACTATCGACTAAAGTATCAAAATCTTGTGCTTGAAAAGTGTTATTTTTTCCTGAAACCACAGGTAATGAGGTTATCGCTTTCCAATCTTTTTTTGGCGGTACGATCGCGACTTCAATTGGCTGCTTTTCTAAACCTGGAATAAAGAAAAATAACGCTGCACCATTAAAATAACCGTGAGTTGCATCTAAATGATTCGTCCGTACTGTAAGTTCGTTGGCAAAAACGCGATAGCTGATTTGTATTTCAGAACAATTTTCTGTCTCTATTTGCCAGTAATTTTTAGCTATCTTGCGACTTTTTAATTTTTGTTTGCAATCGCTACTTTTAGCTACAAAATCTTGTACGTGTCTTGCATATTCTCGTACTAAATACGATCCAGGTGTCCAAACTGGCATCTTGAGATCGAGTGTAGAAGATTGCCAATTTTTTACCCATAATGTTACCTCGAAAAGATGCGAGGTAGGTTGAGACATAGCAACCTCATAGGAAATGACGGGAAGAGTTGAAGAGGATTGAGGCGGTTGAACGAGAGTCGCTTTGGTCATTATAAAAATCTGTTTGTAGAATTGCCGAAAATAAGCTGTAGCTAATTTTAATGTTAAATTATTTGAAGGTTAATTTACGACAATCCCAACTATGTCTGCTGCAAAGGAAAATACTAAATCCATTAATCGGAGTTTGCTAACAGTTGTTTTGTTACTATTGGTAGTTGTTATTTGGGTAGGCATTAGACTTGCATTTCCAGACAGTTCGACGATTGTAGCTGGGTCGCGACCTGATAATTTAGGAATCCGCGAGGGAAAATTAATTACTTGTCCGACTACGCCTAACTGCGTTAGCAGCCAAAGTACGGATGTAGAGCATACGATCGCGCCCTTAACTTATAAATCTAGCGCAACAGACGCTCTTGCAAATCTAAAAAGCATCATTCAAAGTCAAGAAAGAGCAAAAATTATCGCCGAAACTGACAATTATATCTATGCTGAATTTGCTAGCCGTTGGATGGGATTTGTAGACGACGTAGAATTTTATGCTAACAAAGCAACTGGAAAGATCGACGTGCGATCGGCTTCTCGTTTGGGCGAGTCAGATTTAGGCGTAAACCGTCAGCGGGTAGAAAGTATTAGAGAGTTACTTAATGCAATTTAGATGTTGACACCTTAAGATTGAGAAATATAGCCAGTATTGTCATCGATCGCGATTACTACTTCTCAAAACATTTTCTAATGGCTAATAAAGCAGCTACGCGCTAGGAGGTCATTAACGTGCAAATAGAACAGACAGAGGTAATAATTTCTACTCCAGACGGACAGATGCCTGCCTTCTCGTGTAAACCTGCTAAGTCCGGGCAAAAGCCAGCCGTTATCCTCCTGATGGAGGCTTTTGGATTAACATCACACATACGAGACGTAGCGATTCGGATTGCTAAAGAGGGTTACGTAGTTCTTGCCCCAGATCTGTACTATCGCGAGTTGCCGAACAATAAGTTTAAGTACGAAGAAGTCGAGCAAGCAAGGGCGATGATGTGGCGCCTCGATTTTGGAAAGGGTATGGAAGAGGACATCGGATCGGCGTTAGCTTATGTTAAGTCGCAACCCGATGTGTATCCCAATAAAATCGGCGTGACTGGGTTTTGTTTGGGTGGAGGATTGAGCTTTTTCACTGCTTGTAATTTCTCAAGCGAAATCGCGGCGGCGGCTCCTTTTTATGGCATGGTTTTAGATGAGTGGCTCGACGCAGTAAAAGATATTACTGTGCCCGTTTATTTGTTCTTTGGTAGTGTCGATCCCTACATTCCCCTCGATCGCATTTTACAAGTCGAATCCCGATTTAAGGAAGCTGGAAAAGACTATATGTTAAAGGTTTATGCGGATGCAGACCACGGGTTTTTCTGCAACGAGCGTTCTTCTTACAACCATTTGGCGGCCCAAGACGCTTGGCGCGAACTTACGAAATTCTTTCATAAACATTTGCAAGATTCTAAATTTAGTCTCATTAAATAATTGGCACTTCTATTTGTTACTTAACGCAAGTTGCTAGACCAAGATATTTGCAACTGGCAACTTACGTTACTTAGAAAAGTTTTTAAGAAATTTGTAAAATAATTAAATAATGTTTCAGTTTTAGGGAGTGTTTGACTCTATGACGGCACAGACGGATGCAGCGCTCTATGATGTTTCTGCTACAACTATTGATGGAACTTCAGTTTCATTGAATGCTTACAAAGATAAAGTTTTACTGATTGTGAATACGGCAAGTCAGTGCGGCTTTACTCCTCAATATCAAGGATTACAGGCATTGTACGATAAATACACCGAGCGGGGACTAGTAATTTTAGGGTTTCCCTGCAATCAATTCGGTCAGCAGGAACCGGGAAATTCCAACGAAATCCAGTCATTTTGTCAAACTCGCTTTGGAGTCTCCTTTCCGCTTTTTCAAAAAATTGAGGTTAATGGTAGTAGTACTCATCCGTTGTATCAATATCTGAAAAAAGCTGCGCCTGGAATTTTCGGTACTGAGGCGATTAAGTGGAACTTCACTAAGTTTTTGGTCGATCGCAACGGGAAGGTAGTTAAACGCTATCCGCCAACGACGAAGCCAGAAGAATTGGAAAAAGATATCGAGTCACTATTGTAAGCAACCAAATGAACTACGCACCCGCCGCATATTGCTGAGCGGGTGGTTTCTGTCGTCTCATTGCAGACGCTTGCTTGAACCCTCCACAAAATGTAGGGGTCGAAGTAGAGGCTTCTACTCCACGATTATAGAGGCTGGTTCCCAACCCCTTTGCATAATTGAGCATAACTTGTGCTGCTGCTATATCTCTATCGCAGGTATATCCACAATTAGAGCATTGATGCACTCGTTCGCTTAATTCTTTTTTCTTTTTCTGACCACATTTAGGGCAGGTTTGACTGGGTGCTACCTTAACCGTTGGAACTTCTACGAAAATACCTTGGCACTCATCAAGTTTGTACTTAATTAGCGATAAGATATTCCCGATTCCAACATCTAACAAAGAGCGATTTAACCCAGTCTTTTGAGCTTTTCTTTTACTACCCTTGGGAGCTTTGTGAGTCATCCCTTTTAGGTTTAACTTCTCAGTAGCTACCATGCTATTACGGCTTACTATCTGTGCAGCTACTTTATGTTGCCAGTCTTCTCTTTGTCTGGCTACTTTTTGTTGAAGTTTACTAACTTTTTTTCTAGCTTTTCTCCACCTTTTTGACGCTTTGATTTTTTTCTTAAAATTAGGCGAACGCTTCTTCCTTAACTTCTTAGAAGCTTTTTTGACTTGTTCTTGAGTTGAAGCTAGAAATCTTGGATTATCAATAATTGTTCCATCACTACAAGCGACAGCATGATAAGTCCCAAAATCTAAGCCAACCGAATTAATATCTGTTTCTCTGACTGGTTGACAATCAACAGTAATGGAAGCGTACCATTTTCCCTCTTTCCAAATAATCGTACACGTAGTAGGTAGTCCCCAGGTTCTAGCTTTCCCTCTAAGGGGAATATTCCCCAAATTAGATAGAACTAGATAACCGTTTTCTCCATTTGTTGAAGCTTTCCAACCAGATTTACACGGATATGTCCAGCCTCGGTAATCGCGTGATGACTTAAACTTTGGTCTTCCTCCTAATTTCTGAAAAAAGCGTTTATAGGCGAAATCGACTCTTTTTACAGTCGCTTGAAGGGCATGACTTCCTAACTCTTTATACTCATACCAACATTCTTTAAAAGCAGGCATTGCATTTTGTTGGTCAAAGTAACTAATCGACTTCCCAAAACGTTCATACTCTACCTTTCTTTGATAGAGACAAGCGTTAAAAAGCTCTTTATGAAGCTTGCGCCAATAGTGGAGTTTTTTATCCTGTTTTTTATCTGGATAAAGCCTAAAAGTTACTCGCCTGGTTGCCATATACTTATCGACCAAATATTATTAATAATGTATTCGAGCAGATGTAATATGTCAACATGAAACCTAGGAAAGGCTCTCATAGCGTTTTTAGTGTGCGGTTACACTTTGTATTTGTCACTCATTACCGCAGAAAAGTAATAACCGCTCCGATGTTAGAGCGGTTACAAGAAATGTTTTGGCAGGTCTGTAGAAAGATGGATTGCGAGTTAATAGAATTTAATGGAGAACCTGACCACGTACACGCATTGGTAGACTTCCATCCTAAGAATTCTATATCTGCTGTAGCGGGTTCTCTCAAAAGTGCTTCTGCTAGGACTATGAAGAAAGATTTTCCTACTGAGGTTGCTAAATTTTACGACGGCGTTGCTTTTTGGTCGAATTCCTATTATGTCGCCTCAACTGGAGGCGCACCTATTGATAAACTTAAAGAGTATATTAAGTCTCAAGAAAAACCACTATAGCTGATTGGAGACTTCACTTCGTTGCGTCTCCGTGCTTTCCTGAGTCCTGGGGGGCGAGGTTGCCTCGCCCCATTGAAGGACGTTCCCCACGCCGCCAAGGGCTGAGCGTGGGGACTGACACACTATCGTTCATTATCCACGTTTGTTGGGTTGCGATCGCTAAGATAATGATATCGATCGCAACCCAATCGATCCTTTAGCGGTTCCAGACGCTTAATGCGCTCTCATGCAATTCTTTTATATATATTTGCAAGAATTTAAATTTAGTCCGAGCCAATAAAATTTAATTTTTTGACGCGATCGCACTTTCAATCCCCTTCTATAGAGTAGCTCGAAGCAGTACGCGACATTTCGCGTTATTAATGAAGATAGAAGATACAAAATTATCCGATCCTAAATTTATCATCCTCGAATGACTGCATCAGACTCAACCTCTTGGCGCGATCGCTATCTAACCCTAATCGAGCAAATCGTTACCGATACCTTGCAGGGCAAAATTCGCTCGAAAAATCAAGTTTCTCGAAGGCTGAGCGAGAATCTGAGCGCCGGAACGGGGGAAATCTTTGAACGCTGTCTAGAAGAACGATTGGATCGAGTTCAGGAACAACTCAACAGCCAAACCGACGAACTCAAGCAAGCTAAAGCCAATCGTCAATTCAGAGCCTTACAAACGATACAAGAAGCTTGGCGACAAGGACAAAAAGAAAAGCAACAGACAGAAACGATTGCAAATGCGATCGCGCAAATCGTTGCTGCACCAGCACAAGATAGACTGCTGACTCTGTTTGGGATACTCGATATCAATCAACCTCATCCGTTGAACCAAACGCAGATGCAACAACTGGTTAAATCTCTCCAGCAAAGAACAGAATCAATTGCAGAACCCGATCTCGCGACCGATTTGCAGCAAATTGCCACGGGACTAGATCGTGCGTTGGAATCCATAGCAGCGCTTGAAGGACATCTGGTTAGCTGGATGTACGAGCAAAGTGCGGGTCAATTAGGATTTGAAGGCGTTCCCGGACAGCGAGGGCCTTGGAGTGCTTGGGCAAAACGGGTCACTAGTTTGTTTCCCCAGCAGTTATTCCAACTTCAAGCGCTCAATCGACCTGCAACCGAACTAGCAAAAGTCTATCGCAATGATGAGTTGAGCGTCTGGGTCGAACTAGCAGTTATTCTGCGCTGGTTGCAGATGGGATTGGTGGCGTGGTTTGACCAACAACCCTATAGCATTCAATGGGGAAAACGCCTTTCGAGTTCGACTTTGATGGTTTTTGCCATGCTTTGGGGCGAATTGTCCAATGGAGTAAACCAAGGCGGCGATTCCTCGCAATTAGCGCGAGCTTGTTTTCAACTCGTCTTACAAATTATGCGAAATTTTGCCAGACGTGCGGATTTTCCGCTGTATGGCGGAATTTTTATCGGTTTTTCTGGAGAAAGCCTGCGCAATACGCTCGAATATTTAGATGAGCCTTTACGACAAAGCGATCGCACTCAAGAAAAAGGACGCATCCTCACCTTACTCGGTTATTCTCAGCGAACCGTAGGACGATACGAACAAGCGAAAACCTTTCATCAAGAAGCTTTAGAAATTGCTCGCTCTTCGGGCGATACGTTATGCGAGATTGCTAATTTCAATCATCTAGCCCGTACCTGCATCGCACAACAAGATTATCAAACCGCGATCGACCATAGTCAACGCGCTCTTATTCTGGCACGTCAGACAGGAGATAAGGTAGGAGAAGCCAATGCTTTAGCAAATTTAGGTTACAGCGAAGTTTTAGCCGCTCGCCAACAAGAAGAAATCCTCTCGGACGTTTATGAAAGAAGTATAGAATATCTCAAACAAAGCCTAAAGCTGTCAGAACGATTAGACGATGCCTACGATCGCGATATCGTTCGCTCTCAAACCCAAGCACTCTCCTACAATAGTCTTGGCATTGCTTACGCGCTTCTAGAACAACCTCAAACCGCTATTGAATACTTGGAAAAAGGCGTTGCAGCAGCCCAGGTAGTCGGCGATTTATACTTAATGGGATTAAGTTTTACGTATTTAGGAGAAGCTTACTATCGCTTAAATAATAGCGATCGCGCCATCTGTAATAGTTGTTTGGGAATGTACCTTTTAAATCAAATTTCTGCTAAAGAGTGGCGACAAGCAGCAGGATTGCTATCGATTATCCAAGGTCAGATTGGAGAAGAATCTTTCTCGCAAATCTTACAGCAGAATCGCACTAAATTTTTATCAATTATTGGAAGCGATGGCTTTGACTATCTACCGCAACTATTAGAGGAATATCGGCGATCTTAATTTAAAAAGTCGTCCATTCGTTGGCGTAGCCCGTCCCTTGGACGTAAGTCGTCCATTCGAAAGTAACTATGCCCCTATTTTTCAAAAGTCTCCCTACTTTCAACCGCAACGCGATCGCGTTGCGGGCAGGCTTACGTCCTAAAGGGACGGGCTACGAACGCCAACGACTTTCAATTTTGAAGCGAGCAAGATGTATGTCAAAGACGGACACGCTACGATGAACACACTACTTTCGACTTTCGACTTCCGACTTTTTTAACGCAAACGCCAGAATACAAACAAACCACATCCATCTACTTTCGACTTTCGACTTTCGACTTCCGACTTTTTTAACTGCCTCCAACCAAGCGATTGAATTCTCGTTGAACGATTTGATAGCACTCGCAGCTTGCGGATTCTAACCCTTCGCGATCGAGTACGGTCATTTTTCCGTACTTGTATTGAACTAAACCCGCATTTTGCATTCTAATAGCAACTTCGGTTACGCTCGCGCGACGTACCCCTAACATTTGTCCGAGAAACTCATGGGTAAGCGGAAAGGTATCGCCAGGAACGCGATCGCGGGTCATCAAAATCCATCGACAAAATCGTTCTTCGAGGGTGTGGATGCGATTGCAGGCAGCCGATTGCGCCACTTGATTAAACAAAGCTTGCGTGTAGCGTTGCAGCAGAGCGAACAACGTTGTTTCTTGCGTTACCTCGCGCTTGAAAATCTCCGCACGCATTTGCATTGCGGTTCCTGGAATTTGACTTAAGGCTTGACCGGGGATTTGAGTTGCTCCTAGAAAAATGGGTAAACCGACAAATCCTTCGTTGCCAACTGTTGCCACTTCTACGATCGCGCCGTCGTTGAGAATTGTAAGCAGCGAGACTACGCCATCAAGTACGAAATAGACGAACTCGATCGATTCATTCGGATTGTAGAGAATTTTTTTTAAATCTAAGCTAA
>JALOOL010000038.1 GCA_025454425.1 Hydrococcus sp. Prado102
TAATTATTGGCGTATTTGTGGTGATTAATCAAATCAGCAAAGGGGAAAATTCCTTCAAAAAATTGATTCAAGTCAAAGTCATTGGGTATCCAAAGTTGCGATACATTGCGGCAACCTAATCCAAAATAAGTGAAAATATCTTTTCCAAGTTCGGTTAATTCTTCCTTCGTTTCTGTTCCATCTAAGACTGCAACTGACGTACGATTTTGACGGAAAATATGCGGTAAATGACCAAAATATTGTTCAAAATAGCGCATCGAATTGTTGCTTCCCGTGGCAATCAGCAGGCGATCGCACGATAATTTTTCTCCTGTTTTTAACGTAATTTCAAACCCTATTTGAATTTTTTTGACAGACTTTACGATGGCGTTAGTTCGCAGTTTCACGCCTGTTTTTCTGGCTTCTTCCATCAAACAGTTGACAATAGTTTCCGAATTATCGGTAATAGGAAACATTCTGCCATCTTCTTCAGTTTTAAGACGAACGCCGCGAGATTCAAACCAGGCGATCGTATCTTTGGGTTGAAAGCGAGTAAATGCACCGCGCAATTCTTTTCCGCCTCTAGGATACGATCGCACTAATTGAGAAGGATCGAAACAGTGATGGGTTACATTGCATCTTCCTCCGCCAGAGATACGAACTTTGGTCAAAGGATTGCTTCCTGCTTCTAATAGCGTAACTTGCGTATGGGGATGGGTAGCAGCACAAATTGCCCCAAAAAAACCAGCAGCCCCACCGCCGATAATAATAATGTTGAGATCGGAAGTCAAAAGTGGTGCGAGTATCTTACTTGACAGTTAGAATTTGTCCTAACCAATATTTTATCGCAATTTCAAAGCCCAAGACTTTAGGCATCGGGTCAATCCAAAATCTAAAATCCAAAATCTAAAATCCAAAATTGAATGACACTTTCATGTCACATTCGCCACTCATACTCAGAAATAAGACAGTTAAATTTTGTTCTTTTAGGAGGATACAAATGAAAGTTAAACCGTTGCCAATGTTAGCTGGAATGTTGATGTTTGCTTTAGCATTTGCGCCTTTCGCTGCGGAAGCTTGTTCGGGTCGCAAGACGACAGATGCTAACTCAGGAACAACATCACAACCAACGCAACAAGGAACCACGCGAACCTAATTTAAGAGGAGGTTGAAGAGATTTATCTTTCCAAAATTACAACCTCCTCTCTACGATATATGTAATTTCATGGTGAGTAGCGATCGCTACTTACCATGAAAGGAGACTTTTAGATTGGCGTTGGGATAGCCTGTTTCTTGAACTTAGCCCGTCTTTGGACGTATGTTGGAAAATTTAAACTTATGTTATCCTTTTTTTCGATTACCCGATAACCCAATCGCTAGTCCATTTTACACAATTTGGCACAAGCTCGGAGAAAAATATGAGCGGCAAATCGACCGTGACTAAGCCAATGCTATCAGTATGGGATGCAGTGGCTCTCATTGTAGGTATTGTCATCGGTGCAGGAATTTTTGAGACACCATCTCTAGTAGCTGTTAATGCAGGTAGCCCTAGTATTGCCTTGCTGATTTGGTGTGTGGGTGGCGGTGTTTCCTTAGTCGGGGCATTGTGTTATGCAGAATTAGCAACGGCATATCCGCATCCAGGAGGCAGTTATTATTACTTTCAGCGCGCTTTTGGCAATAATATTGCGTTTTTGTTTGCTTGGGCGCGTCTAACGGTAATGCAAACAGGCTCGATTGTTTTATTAGGGTTCGTATTTGGAGATTATGCTTCGCAGGTGTTTAGTTTGGGCGATTATTCAGCTTCTATCTACGCTGCGATCGCAATTATTCTTTTTAGCGGACTCAACATTTTGGGCATCCAACAAAGCAAATGGACGCAGAATTGGCTTGCTTTTGCCCAAGTTTTAGGCTTACTGGCGGTTATTGTCGTGGGGTTGGTTTTTACGCCTCCTTCCTCGCCAACGATATCTCCGTCGCCGACATCTGGGACGAATTTAGGTTTGGCAATGGTGTTTGTTTTGTTAACTTATGGCGGTTGGAATGAAGCCGCACATATCTCGGCAGAATTGCGCGACGTTCGGCGTAATATGTCGCGATCGCTGCTTTGGAGCCTCGGTATTATTACATTGCTCTATTTGTTAATCAATTTTGCCTATTTTCACGGATTGGGCTTTTCGAGAATTGTTAACTCACAAGCCGTAGCAGCCGATTTAATGCGCGCCACGACAGGAAATTGGGGTGTTGTATCGATTAGCTTGTTGGTATCAATTGCTACATTATGTTCGCTCAATGCCACCGTTATTACTGGGGCGCGTACTAATTATGCACTAGGACGGGACTTTCGATTTTTTACTTGGCTTGGAAATTGGAATCGCGCCAATACTCCCATTAATGCACTGTTAGTTCAAGGCGCGATCGCTTTACTTCTGGTGTTGCTTGGTACATTGACTCGTAAGGGTTTTGAGACGATGGTCGAATATACAAGTCCTGTATTTTGGTTTTTTTTCTTATTAACGGGGATTTCTTTAATCGTACTGCGCATGCGAGAACCGGAACGCGATCGCCCTTTTAAAGTTCCTTTGTACCCCTTTACTCCTCTTTTGTTTTGTGGCATCAGTATTTATATGTTGCAATCTAGTCTCGTTTATACGGGAGTAGGTGCGTTGGTTGGCGTAGCGGTATTGCTCGCAGGTATTCCTTTTTTGTTTCAAAAAGTTTAATTGCAATTTTTATCCCATCGCTTGTGAAAACTACTATAAAAGAACAATGACAACTCGACGCAAATTTGGATTATTACTTACCAGTGCGGCTTTTGTAGGCGTTATTAGCCTTGGATACGCTCCCTACAGTCCAAAAGAACCAACGATCGCTCAAAGGGTTCAAGCTCAAACAGAGGTGAAACCCGCCGAACGCGAACCCGATGTCGTCTACGTACCTACAGCATACGAAGTGGTAGAACAAATGCTAGCATTGGCAAATGTGACGGGCAATGACATTCTATATGACCTCGGTAGCGGCGACGGCAGAATTCCCATTACAGCAGCACAAAAATTTGGGACGCGAGGCGTTGGGATTGATATTAACCCAGAACGCATTGAGGAAGCTAACGAAAATGCTCGTAAAGCAGGCGTAACCGATCGCGTTAAGTTTCTCCAGCAAGATTTATTTACCAGCAATTTTAGCGAGGCTACCGTTGTAACGCTTTATTTGCTACCCGAACTCAATTTAAAACTGCGACCCGAATTGTTTAGGCAACTCAAACCAGGAACGCGCGTTGTCTCGAACGCTTTTGATATGGGAGATTGGGAACCGGATCGCGTTGTAAAAACCAAGGGAGGTTCGACCATTTATTTATGGATTATTCCCGAACAGGTTCCTGCTAATCTTTTAAGTAACTAAGAGAGAATAGTTTTTGAAGTCAAAAGTCGTTGGCGTAGCCCGTCCCTTGGACGTAAGTCGAAAGTTTTGAGGAAGTCGAAAGTAAAGATTCCCCCTTGTCTTCCTTGTCTTCCTTGTCACTGATAACTGATAACTGATAACTGGTCACTGATTTAGATCCCCAATCGCTGATAAATTTGGTCTAAGTTTTTTAAATGATGTTGCGGATCGAAACAGGATTCAATCTCTTGAGGAGACAATAGTTTTGTCACTTGCGGATCTTTACTAATCAAATCGCGGAAGTTGCCATCGGTTGTATTCCACGCCTGATGCGCGCACGATTGAACGATTCTATAGGCTTCTTCCCGATTCATTCCTTTTTCGACGAGGGTCAGTAAGACTCGCTGACTGAAAATTACTCCTCCATAAACATTCATGTTCCGTTTCATGTTTTCTGGATAAACTAACAAGTGCTTCACCAAGTCAGTTGTTTCCTTTAGCATAAAATGCGTTAAAATGCAAGTATCGGGGAACATAACCCGTTCTACAGAACTGTGAGAAATGTCTCTTTCGTGCCACAGCGCAACGTTTTCTAAAGCTGCGATCGCGTGACCTCGAACGATCCTTGCCATTCCCGTCAAGCGTTCGGAACGAATGGGATTGCGTTTGTGCGGCATAGCAGAAGAACCTTTTTGTCCTTTAGAGAAGAATTCTTCAACTTCTAGGACATCGGTACGCTGAAGGTTGCGAATTTCTACTGCAAAACGTTCGATCGAAGCAGCAACAAGGGCGAGTTGTTGGATATACTCGGCATGGCGATCGCGCGAAATTACCTGTGTAGAAGCTTCATCAGGCATAAGTCCCAACTTTTGGCAGGTTATCGCTTCGATTCTGGGGTCGATATTGGCATAAGTTCCCACCGCACCAGAAATTTTACCGACTGAAATCGTATCTCGCAAACGTACCAGGCGATCGCGATTTCTGAGGACTTCTGCCAACCATCCTGCCAATTTAAACCCAAAAGTAATCGGTTCGGCGTGAATGCCGTGCGATCGTCCTACCATAACAGTAGTGCGGTGTTGCTGTGCTTGGTAGCGAATGGCTTGGCTTAATTCTTCGAGGCATTCTAATATAAGATTTAGGCTGGCAACGAGTTGCAATGCTAAAGCTGTATCGAGGACATCAGAACTAGTCAATCCCAAGTGAATGTATCTGCCTGCATCGCCAACGTATTCGTTAACGTTAGTGAGGAAAGCAATCATGTCGTGGCGGACTTCTGCCTCAATTTCTAAAACTCGTTTGAGGTCGAAATCAGCTTTCGCTTTAATTTCTTCGACTGCTTGTGTCGGTATGTATCCTAGTTCTGCTTGTGCCTCGCAGACTGCGATTTCGACTTGCAACCAGGTTTTTAACTTATAAGTATCCGTCCAAAGTTCGCCCATTTCGGGCAAGGTATAGCGCTCGATCACGGCTTCGCTCAATACAACCGTTTTATTGTACGGGATTTTGCATCTACCAGGCAGATTTTTGACAAAGATTTTATGGGGGCAAAGTGGAAATTGTCTTAGAACTAAAGTTCGCCTAAGCTAATAGGCATTTAAATAGGTAACAGAATTTAGGCAGTAGGCAGCTTTGTATCGTTTTTAAGTTCTCTAATGTTTTGAATTATTAAACAGTTTAAATGCTTAACAGCTTATTTGGGGTAAGGTATTACGCGCGATCGCGGCTTCGCTCAATACAACCGTTTTATTGTACGGGATTCTGTCTCATCTTAAGACTAGTCTAGATTATTATCGCGATCGCCATGAAATTCTGCTATTGAAAAATCCTCTTCAGTCGCTGGAAATTAATATATAAAACTGCGATCGGACATCGCAATAATGAAAATTGATATATTAAGCAGGTAAACAAAATTGATTACAATTATCTTAATAATTTGTAGGGTGGGCATTGCCCACCTTACCATTGTTTTGAGTTAAGGATAAAGTTAGCAAGAGGTGTAATTAATTTTGCCTAGTCACTTAAATATCTGTTACTAAGCTAAAAGAAATATATCGGCGATCGCTATTTCAATATCGGGAAAAGCCAGAGGAGAAATTTTGTCTCCATAAAGATACTCTGTTTTTTGTTGATACTCGTCATTAACTGGGGAACGATAAACAATTAATTTTCTGCTATTGATATCAACAACCCAATATTCGTTAATTCCTGCACTAGCATAAATTTTGGGCTTATCTGTAGCCCCATCGCCCGTATCAAAAGCTATAGTCGATCTAGACACTTCAACAAGGAAGTATATATGTTCGGGATAAGGATGTTGCTGTAGATAAAGCGATCGCGGTTGCACAACAATAGCAATATCTGGCTGTGGTTCTGTGTTAGAAGTTAATAAGGTTATTGATTTTCCTTCTCTCACCAAAGCTCTATCTAGTAATAAATCTCTAAGCTTATCGGCTAGATTTCCACTATAACTGCTATGTTCTGGACTTTCTGGCGGCATTTCGATAATAATTCCATCGATTAATTCAACCTGACGAAAAGATAAAATTCCCGCTTCAATCATTCGATGGTAGTCATTTAATGTAAATTTAGCTGCTACGGTCATGTTAAGTTTTAACTGAGAAATTGGGAAAAAGTTTGTCATCAAAGACAGCTTTTTATCTATCTTACTTATTATCCGGCGGCAGCAAGCACCAGTCCTGTCAACATTAAAATAAGGCTAAGAACTTTTAAAATATTGTGCAGGCGTTTTTGTTCTTTGCTGGTGAGATCGGAGAAAGTCATAGCAATGTAACCGCCTCCCCAAGTCATTACCGCAAGATATCCCCATCCTTGTTGTTCTTGGGTGTGTTGTGCCAACAATAGACCCGATGATAAGACAACGAAAAAAGTACCGATAGAAGCTAAAGAATAACTAATTTTTTTGTATCTTTTTCCCAATAAATTATACAAACTCAAAGCAATCATCAATGCCAGTAATCCAGATGCTAGTAAGACAAAAGCGTAATAGCTTAACAAGGGAGATTCGGTAGAAAAAGGGCTAGATGCTAACAGGTGAAAAATGGGTTTTTGAGTAATGTAAGCAAACACGATCGCTCCCAAACAAAATAGTTCGCCAATTATCGCTATTCCTAAACCTATTGTTGCTTTTTGTCGCTCCTGGCTTTCAACAGTTTGGTTGTTTTGACAATCGTGGGAATGTTTGTTCTTGAAAGTTGAATGTTTATTGGCTTTCAGATCGATTAATCTCGTTTTAATTTCTAACATAAAAAAGAGTTTTTTGTATAAAAGAAAAAAGGAGGAGAGATAAGTTAAATAACCTCCTCCGTTAAAGCAATATTTTATTTTATTGAATAGGTTAAATCTTGGGAGTGTTTAACCTTGCTCATCTATAGATAACACCGTGTAAGAATGACTGTCCATATCATTACCTAGAGTTCATAAAAACTTTAAAATAAAACCCCGTAAACTCGTTAGAAATTTAAAGGAATTATGAACCTCTGAATTGAGTAGAAAAACTTGCTATAAAAGTTAGCAGTTAGACATAACTCTTTAGATTTCCTGCACGGATTGCAAAATCTAATTCCACTTTTAAGGAAAAGTGAAACGAGTAAAGCGTTTGTCTTGAGTGTCAAGTTCTATTTTGCAATTTTTTTGCCTTTGAGCGAGCGCTGGGAACTTCTCCTCAAAAATTTAAACAAATCTGATTCAATCATTTGAGATTGCCCAATTCGACCATTTTTTAGCATGGTCTTCAGAAAAATTAACAGATTTTAATTTTGTCCGACTACTGACGATTTCCAACTCCTAACAAAAACTCGATCGCGCGTTCTTTTTGAGGATCGACTCCTTGGGAGTAAGGTAAAGGAGAAGGTACTATAAGATCGGGAGTAACGCCTTTTCCCTCTAACCTTTCTCCATCGACCAACACATCAGCAACTGCTAAATAAAGCAAGCTACCATTCTTCATCAAAAACGGACGACCAGCAACCACATATCCTGCTGTTTGAGAACCAATAACCTCACCAATTTTATATCTTTGAAAACCGAAAGCAATAATTTCTTTAGCGCTTCGGGTTCCCTCATTGATGAGTGCGACGACTGGTTTTTCCCAATCGAAGCTAAACTCAGTGCGCTTGCGATCGCGCGTAATACTCGTGATGTTGGGACTTTTTCCCGTAAATAAACCAATATAACCCATATCCACGCCACCCCAACCATCGCGCAAATCTAAAATTAACTTATCTGCCTCTCTGAGGCGACCGTAACTCAGTTCTTCTTCAAACTGTCTTAAGTCTTTATCGCCATCTACTCGCGACCAGATATGAATATAGCCTATTTTCTGGTTATTTCTTTCTATTATCTCGACACTAGCTTTTTGTGCTTCCAAAAACATCTTCCTAGTATCGTAGATTATCGGTGCGATCGCGATCGCTTTTCGATTGTTGCGATCGCGTCTAACCAGCAATTTAACTTTTTGTCCCGCTTTGTTTTTAAACGAACCTATCGGTTGATAAGATTTACCATCGGCTTCTAGTACTTCATCTCCTACTTTCAATCCTCCTTTGTCTGCTGGACTATCGTCTAAAATAGCACTGACAAAGGTTTTCCCGTCAATTTCCCTGGTAAATGCCCCAATCCCGCTATATTCGAGCTTTCCATTAGGAAGGTATTTTTTGACTTCTTGTTGAAGTTCGCTAAATCCGGCAAAAATGCCCAAAATTTGATAATAAGCGGGTTCTGCTTGCGTGTAGAAGCGAGTATGAGAAGTTTTCAACTCTGCAAGCATCTGATTGATAACAATGGCGACTTCTTCGGTAGATTTAGCGGCTTCTGCTTGAGGTTCGTATTTGTCCTTCATCGCCTTCCAGTTTACGCCATTGAACTTAGAATCGTAAAAATTCTCATTAACTGTTGTCCAGGCTTCCTCAAACAAATCGGAGGGGGATTCTTCGGAAGTGGAAACAAGCGGCGACAAGCAACTTAGCAGCAACCAAGTACAAAATCCGATGAGGACAATTTTAGCCAAACGATTTAGTTGAGAAAAGCGATCGCATCTCCAACTCGATAACATAACCAGCAGCACCCTTTCAAAATTCAGACTTAAGAATTAAGAAGTTAGTTCAACAAATTTTTTGTACTAAAAATTATCGACCATAGAGGTTAGAGCTTCGGCTAAGCTACTACGCATTCAATAAGAAAGGCAGAGGGCAGAGGGAGGTTGAAGATTAGAAAGTTTAAAGGTCAAATTGTTAATACTTTGTATACACATACTAGCAGATCTGTTTACTAGTCGCTCAACGAGTCACCCCACGAATGACCGGACGAACGTCGGTTCCATCCAAAGTACCTGGATTGCCTTGCCAGTTAAAGTCGCTAATGCGCAGATTAATCGAACCTATTTGTAAGGTGGGATTGTAACGCAAAAGAATATTGTAGGTTCGGCGGCTAAATTCAAGAAAGTAATCGGTACTAATTTCCTGGTCGTTATTTAAACTAAAAGAACTCTGTATGCCAACTCGAATCGGGCCGTAGAGTTGTTGAGTCAACCCTAAAGAGACAGTTTGTGTATCGGCAAAGCGATCGAACAGAAAAGGCGATTCACCACCGCGAATTCCTTGACTGTAAGTAACGCTAAAACCCGTGTAATCGAAAAAAGGACGCGAGAAATTGCCCAATTGTCCTCTAAGTCCGATACTCCCCGTTATAGAAGGCTGAGTATCGCCGTTACCATAAACGCTGGTGACTCCGGTTATCCCCGTCGTCAGTTGTAGATAAGGCTGTACGGGAGTAGGAGTATAGCGCAATCCTTCTTCTGCGGTTGGCGGTAGTGCCTCTCCTTGCCAAAGCATAAAGCCGCGACTGAGCGAGGCTGCCCCTTGATAGCGCATGAGATCGACTAAATCCTCTGTTTTGTCCGAATCTATCAAATCTCGACGATCGCTCAAAGCTTCAATATATTGAATCGATGTTTGATAGCTTAGATTGATTCCCGTATCGGCAATCGGAATCTCAGGAGAGACAAAAATAGCCCCAATGCTACTGTTAACCGTCTGAAACCCAAGAGAACCATTAAAAAGACGACGACGATAGGTATATTCTAAACGCAGGTCGTAGGGGCGATCGAGGTTGCCAATTTTTTGTCGGAGATCCACTTGAGCGCGCAGGTTATCGGCTGTATTCTCAAGATCGAGACTCGATAATGATGCAGTAGCTTGTAAGCTGGTGCGATCGCTAAAACCAACGTCAAAGTCTGTGACCAACCCAAAAGCTGACGGGCTAATAACGCTTACATCCTCATTAATTTCGTCATCGTCATTAGATGTATCGGGAAAGATGACTCTTTGCAATAAATATTGAGGTCTTACCGTCAAACTAACGTTTTGCGTATCGATAATATTAAACCCACGTTCGATGAAAAGACCGCCTCTATCTCTTCCGTCATAGCCAATCGTAAATAGTCCGGGTTGACGAGAACGGCGATCGAATACCAATCGATCTTGAAAAGTTGGAATAGAAAAACCTTGGTCGAAAACGATACGAGAGTCAGTAAGTACTAGTTCGTCAACTAAAGGCGCAATATTTCTAAAAGTTGCCGTGTCGGCTCGCACTTCTAGTTCTGGCGGCGAGAATGGATCGTTAGTTATCCTAACATTTGTCGCTCTCCAGGTTTTTGCATCAAAATCTACCCGTTCGGCTTGAAAGCGAACGCGATTCACGCCACCGCCTGCGGGAGTTCTCGGAGTACCGCCGCCGAGATCTTCTGCTACCGTACCACCACCGCTATCGCCAACTGCAAAACGATAGCCTCCTGCTGTGGTTACGCGCTGGAGGGGTTGATTGAGTGCTAAGCGATCGCTCAAGACGCTATCGGGAACTACATCGGCTCCCGTATCTGTCCGTATAAAGGAATCGTTCTGGGTTGTCTGTTGATAGACTTCGCCGTTAGCTTGTAGAATTACTCCGCTATCTTGCACGAAGTAATATTCAAATCGTCTTCCTCGCAGGATCTGATCTCCTCGCGTGAGAATTACTTCTCCTTCTGCAACGGCAACGCGATCGGGCAAGTTAACTCGCACGAGGTCGGCGACTAAAACCCCATTGGGAAATCTGATTTCTACCTTTCCCGTCGCTGTAATTACCTGTCGCATGGAGTCGTATTCTTGGCGATCGGCAATCACCTCGACGATACTTGTCGGGGTTGTCTGCACGGGAGAATTTTCGTTTCCTGGTGCGGGAGTCGGGTTAGCTGGCGTTTGGGCGATCGCGCCTCCAGCATCGGCATTTAATTGAAATTCTCGTCTCATTCCACCTCTTTGCTTGATGACGAGAACTTTTGCCATGCGACCGTCGCGCGTCAGGTTAAGTCGCTCTAACCCCTTTAAGGCTTGAGTTTTAGAAAAATCGTCGAGTCTAGCACTGGCGATCGCCAGGGTTGGGCTAGTCTGATGACCGACAGAAAGCGGCGCGCCGAGAGATTGAGCGTTTTTTGCGGTTGTATTTACAGCACTGGGCAATCGAGGAATAATAACATCTCTCGAAGGTACATCAGCAAATTCTTTAGCTTCTGGAAGTAGCGTGACTTGCGTCGGTTGTAATAACGGTCGCTCGGAGCGAAAAGCCAGAAGTTTAGGAGAAATCGCCGCTGTCGAGTCTTGCGCGGAATAAATGGGAATTGTTTGAGCTTTATCGCTTGCTAACGTTTTGCTAGCCAGATCTACTGTACTGCCGCAATTAGTACAAGTTTTTGGCAAGGAATCGTTATCTTCTTCGGGAGCTATCGATTGAATAAGAGCGGGAGGATTAATTGGAGGAATATATTGAGGCATTTCGGCAACAATTAGGCTTAAAGCAAGAGCGAGCGAACCTCATCTTTACCGAACTACAGGAGCAAGATAAATATACCTCGCTCCTGTGGTTCTAATCCCCTACGTTACCATACTCAGATTTATTACTCTAAATCCTTGCGTCCTGGGTTACGGGATGGGTCGCTCGACAAAAAGCCGAAAATAAATAAGCTGACAAAGAAAGCTACAACAATATAAACCGCTATTTTGAGAGTTAGCATCTTATACTCCTTCGATCTTAAAACTGTTATTTTTATGCGATCGCTCGCTTGAGTTCTTGACTTACTTTAGCTTATTTCGGACACTCTAAATCAGTAATCAGTTATCAGTAATCAGTTATCAGTGATTAGAGTTTAAAGGTAAACATTATTCCTAATTCCAATGACCAGCGATCGGTTAAAACTTTCCCACACCCCACAAAAATTCATTTCCCAGAATTAAGATGCCGCTAAAGGCAATAAAAGCAACTGCAATTCGATTAAACTGTTGCTGAGTAAGCTTTTGCAAGACGATCTGACCGAGGCAATTTCCAGGTAAAGCGGCTAACCCTAATAACAAACCAAATCCCAAATAATTGAGAGTTAAGACTCCGCAGATAGCATAGGTTATGGTTTTTACAATATGTATCGCCAGTAGGTGCGCCGATTTAGTAGCGATCGTTTGCTCTTTTGTTAGTTTGTAGTTTAGATAGAGTGGATTCAAAATTGGTCCTGCACTCCCAATCAATCCCGAAACAAAGGCAAAAATAAAACCAGCAGGTAGAAAGTACCAAGCACGTACCGAGAAAGATTGAAATTTTTGGTTGCAACTACTGGCGATCGCGGAAATAATTAAAAATACTGCCAAAAAAATCGGCAACCAGTTAAGTTCTATTTGGGTAAAGGCAAAAGCGCCTAGAATTGCTCCAATAACTGCACCTGGTAAATACCACCACATCAGAAGCCAATTAATCTCTTTCCAGTAGAGAAAAACTCTTTGCGGATGCCCTAACAACATCCCAATCGTCAAGACTGGTGGGACGGCTGGCGAACCAAGCAAAAACGCGATCGCGGGAATTAATAATAAGGGAGTTCCGCCTCCCGCTAACGTACTGAGAAACCAGCTAGCAAAACTCGATAAGGTCAGCAACAAAATGCTCAACTTCAAATCCCTGCCCAATTTTGGCTTTAATTTTTCTTAAATGAAGCTTTAATAAATCTTAATCTAAAAGCTCGCTCTTTGATGGCTAAGTCGAAAGTTCAAAGTTCCCTTCGGGTTCGGGAGTTGGGACTCGACGGGAACCGCCAAGACTCCCACTCCCTCACAAAGTTCAAAGTTCAAAAATAAATATTCTCCCTTTCCCCCTTACCCTTTCCCCTTTTCCCCAGCGAAGCGTTTACCCTTTTCCCTAAAAAAATTCCCTTGTCCACCTCGTCTTCTCACACTTCCACTCAATCATCTGAAAGTCGCTATACAATTGAATTACAGGGGTAAAAAAAGATGTTGACGCAGGCAGCATAGGGCAAATTGAAGGAGTCAACAGTAAGATGAACAAGAAAATAGGTGCTATTCTCGGTGCGGGATTGATATGGCTCGGACTGCAAACGGGTTTGCAGGCTCAAAATATTACTATTAGGATAGGCGGTGCAGAAAGAGGAAGCTACTGGGGTGGAGGATTTCCAATTCATCGGGGGAACTCTTTAGGCGGCAGAGTCGTCTATAAACCAGGGAACCACTCTTACGGAGGAGTTCTCTATCGCGGCGTTCCCCATCGTCCGTTTTATCGAAAGAATATCGTTATCTATTCAGGAGATAATGAATGTCGCGATCGCTATCGACAAGCCTATCGTTCTAGATATTACCGCGCTAACTATCCAGCCCGATATTATCGACAAAGCGATGTCTATTCATATCCCGACGACTATTCGCTTCAAGAAATTTACTATCGAAATCGTTATTTCCCCCATTATTGACCGTTAAAGTAAATTTTTCGCGTTTAAGGTGGGGATTCCCCACCTTTGTTGTAAAAAAAATGACGATCGAGACGCGCGTTAGCATAACAATTCTGCTTGGTTTTTTGTTGTTAGGGTGTTCGACACCGAACTTTCCTACCGTTGCTTCAGAGATCGATCTGGTTTCTCAAGCAGTCTCTTCAACGAATAAAGGTCAAATGCTGCCAATAGGCGCTAAAGCTGAGATGGGAGGCGAGACAATTGAGTTAGAAGTCGCTAAAACTCCCGAACAGCAAGAGATGGGATTGATGTATCGTTCCTCTCTACCCGATAACCGTGGAATGTTATTTGAGTTTGAAAAGCCGCGCTATACTCGGTTTTGGATGAAAAATACAATTATTCCGCTGGATATGATTTTTTTAAAAGGAGGAGAAGTTAAAGCAATTTTCGCTGACGTTCCTCCTTGTACTAACGACCCTTGTAAAAGTTATGGACCTTCTGTCGAAATCGATCGCGTTATCGAACTCGCAGGCGGACGGGCCGCAGAACTCGGTCTAAAAGTCGGCGATCGCGTAACGATTGAATTTGTGAAAACACCTTAACTGGTGATTGGGATACTTTTTCAGCGAACAGTAATTAGAGTTCAAAGTTCAAAGTTCAAAGTAGAGACGCGATTCGGAGAGGTCTTTACAAAGTTCAAAATTCAACGTAGAGACGCGATATATCGCGTCTTTACAGCCCCCATGCCTCGTCTTTACAGGAGTTCAGAAGGTAGTAAGCTGTGCTGATAACTGGTCACTCTCTACTGATAACTGATAACTGATTTCCCTACCGATCGCTAATCACCAATTCCTTGATTGATTAGCTTGATTTCTTAAAAAAGAAGTAACTAATCGACTCGAAAAAAAATTGTATATTACACTAGATCGATATACGTAAGAAAAAGTTCTTAGGTTGTTTGTGTTAGGATCGCTCGATCCTGCACTGCCAGGTCATAAATAGTTGAGATTGTTTATCTAAAACTTCTACGCGATGCTATTAATTGCTAGGATAAGCTAGATAACCAGTAAGTGTGAGAGAGCGGTACGCAGAAAACGCTAATTCTCTATCTCATGAGTAGATGAATTAGATAGCAATTATGACAAGCATAGCTTAAAAGCTTTTTCGGATACTGGCGATGGGTTTGCGTGCAAAATCCGATCGAAAAACTCGATCGCTTTTTAGTAACAACGAGTAGTTTGTAAGGGTGCATAGCACGTTACCTTCTAGTTACCAGTTGGGTCGCCCAAAAGGTTTCGCACTTCCAACGTATCTAACGCGATCCTCGATTACAGGAAAACCAAACTAACAACAACGTCTAAAGTGAGAACGATCGTTTCTAACTTGTGACGCAGGTCATAAGCAATCGCAATAGGATATGACATTCTTAACTATAACGAACCAAACACGGAGTAGACAGTTAAAAGACTGGCTCAAGCATATAATTTTCCGAAATCATCAGATCGCACAATGGAGTCTAATAACAACAAAGGATGTAAACAAAATTATGAACGTAACTAATTCTCGATTGATACGCTTTTTACAAGAAGAACTCGCCTTACCCGCCGATTCGTTAGCGATCGCGCAACGTTCTGCCGAACAAGATAGAGGCCCAGTTCCAATGATTCTTTGGCAATACGGTTTGATTACTCTTGAAGAATTAGATCGCATTTATGACTCGATCGAAGAAATGTAAAAGCAGCGAGTATCTACAAGGAGCAAATCGTTTAATGATCGAACAATTTCATGTTAGGGACGATTCCCCTCGTAAGTATCCTGGTTTAACTCATTGGACAACCACTCAAAATAAATATCATTTCAAAGCGGGTCAATTTAAGACCCGCTCTTTTTTTGTCTAAAAATCGCGATAAGCTACAAAAAACTTATAAAGTCCCAGGTTTATTAGTGAAATCAATCCAAACTCTAAACTCCAAAATCAGATAACAAACAATGTCTAAAAAATTAGTTTTGATGGATCATGATGGCGCGATCGATGATTTTTTAGCACTCGTTTTGTTGATGGCGATGGAAAAAATACATCTTCTCGGCATTGTCGTTACTCCTGCCGATTGCTATATTCAAGCCGCCCTTAATGTCACTCGCAAAATCCTCGATTTGTTGGGGCGGTCTGATGTACCCGTAGCCCAAAGTATCGTGCGAGGTGTTAATCCTTTTCCGCCTAACTATCGACAAGATTGTCTAATTATCGATAACTTTCCCATCCTGAACGAACGAGAGACAATCCACGCGCCGCTAGTCGAAGAGACGGGACAAAAGTTTACGGTCAAAGTCTTGCAAGAAGCCACAGAACCCGTAACTTTAATGGTGACGGGGCCTTTAACTACCGTAGCAACTGCACTAACGCTAGCACCGGAAATCGAAAGCAAAATTCAAGAGATCGTCTGGATGGGAGGTGCCCTTAATGTTCCCGGCAATGTCGAGAAAGTTTTTGCCCCAGAACACGATGGGTCGGCTGAATGGAATGCTTTTTGGGACCCTTTTGCTGTCGAACAAATTTGGCAGACCAACATTCCTTTGCTTTTGTGTCCTTTGGATCTGACTAATACCGTTCCCGTGACTTCTGAATTTATTCGTCGATTAGCAAAACAGCGTCAGTATCTTTTGTCAGATTTCGCCGGACTTTGTTACGCGCTGGCGACTCCCCAAGACTATTATTGTTGGGATGTTTTGGCGACTGTTTATTTAGATCGTCCCGAATTTTATCAAGTGCGAGAATGGGAAACCAAAATTATTACCGAGGGCATTAGTCAAGGGCGAATTCAGATAGCATCTGGGACTCGAAAAGTGCGCGTTATGGAAACCATCGATCGCGATCGCTTTTATGACTATATATTGCAGCAATTTAGACGAGGTTAATTATCTTGCGATTGAGTGGTGTTCGTCTTTTGATTGTTCACAACTGCCCCTCGATACTTTAACTCGACCTTGTGGGTTTGTGGGTTAGCTGCTTGCAAAGAATGAAGCTTTTCGGTTGCTATTTCAGTGGTAGAAACAGTCGGTTCGTAGGTTGCACCGCGATACTTGCAGGCGATCTTTTCTTTTTCACTAACGATAGCGCGATCGCTTAATGGATTTTCCGCTATCGATTCCGATGTCGTCCCAGTCTCGATTTTGAGCCAGAATTGTCTTACAGCAAGCGAAACCAACAGCAAAATTAAAAGTTGAATTTGCCACGGTGCCAAAATCAAACTTAACAAGAGACTGAAAATGGTAAATGCACCAGTCAAATATGCCATTTCATCGTCAGATTTTTGGGCAATATAGCCAGATATCAGACCTGTTGCCATGGGAATCAAGAAAAGCAAGCGCATAATTGTTACTTTTGTACGATAAGCAGAAATATGATTTTTTAGTTTGAACGTAAGCGCCATAGCGATCGCAGATAACTCGCGAAGATCTATTGCGTGTTGTGCTAAGAGTTGCTATCTTCTATATCCGTAGATCTTCGCACTAAATTCCGTAATCTTAAGTACATAATTGGGCTGCTATGTAAAAATCTTCACAAAAACTTCAAAAAAACTGCCACTTACGATGAAGTTTCGATAAAGTTTAGGCTTTTATATGTTGTTTACTCGGAATCTTTTCCTTAAAAGATCATAATGAAATCGAATGAAAACATTTTATTCCCAAAATTTTAACGGAAACGACCAACCGTGTTGATCTCCTCTAAACTTACTATTAATTCTCCCTCAGTAGGGACATCTCATGTCGATAACTCAAATGTCGTTTGGAACGTTCATTGTTCTGTTCGCAGTCAAAGAAAACGCTTTATCGATCTTATTGGTGCTTTAATGGGTTTAGCGATTACTGGAGTTGCTTTCATTCCCATTGCGATCGCCATGCAATTCGACAACCCAGGGCCAATTCTTTACAGTCAGATTCGCTGCGGATTGAACGGCAAACCTTTCCGTATTTGGAAATTCCGTTCTATGGTTGTCAATGCCGACCGACAGAAGCATTTAGTCCGCAATCAAGCGCAAGGGCAAATCTTCAAAAATAAAAATGACCCTCGCATCACTCGCGTTGGTAAATTTCTTCGTCGCACTAGCTTAGATGAGTTGCCGCAGTTTTGGAATGTTTTAATGGGAGATATGAGTTTAGTTGGAACCCGCCCGCCGACTCCCGACGAAGTAAACAACTATAAAAGCCATCATTTTCAACGATTGAAGGTTAAACCAGGAATGACTGGAGAATGGCAAGTCAGAGGTCGTTCCACTGTCAAAGATTTTGAAGAGGTTGTCAGTATGGATCTTGATTACCAACACAATTGGTCGGTTTTCTACGATCTTTATTTGATTTTTAAGACGATTGAGGTAGTGTTTGCTGGGCGAGGAGCATATTAAAATAGTTATTAAATGTTTTAACTTGCCGCAGTTGCCTCAATTAACCGACTTAACCACTCATACCACTCATTTAAACCAGCACCAGTAGTTGCAGAAACTTGAAAGATTTGAATTTGAGGATTGACTTGTCGGGCGTATTCTAGACAGCGATCGACATCAAATTGAACGTAAGGAAGTAGGTCGATTTTTGTTAAAATCATCACCTGACTGGCGCGAAACATATGAGGATATTTAATCGGTTTATCTTCTCCTTCGGTGACAGAAAGAATAGCAACTTTGGCTTTTTCTCCTAAGTCAAATAAAGCCGGACAAACTAAATTACCAACATTTTCGATTGCCAGAATAGAATTAGACGGAGGATTGAGTTCTAAGCATCCTCGTCGTACCATAGCTGCTTCTAAATGACAGCCCGTTCCTGTATTAATTTGAACGACTTGGCAACCTGTTTGACGGATTTTTTGGGCATCGTTAACCGTTTCTTGATCGCCTTCGATTACACTGATGGGTAATTGAGATTTAAGATCGTTAATTGTACGGGTTAATAAAGTTGTTTTGCCAGCACCAGGAGAACTGACTAGATTTAAGGCTAAAATTTGCCGTTTTTGAAACCATTGACGATTTTCGTCGGCAATACGGTCATTTTTGCTCAGAATTTCTTGTTCTAAGTTGATAGTTGTCCCGTGCATCCGCGCATGAATTTCGGAGTTTTCCTGATGAGAATGGGAATGCTCGTGTTGGTGAGTGTGAGTAATTACCGTGCCATCAGCTAGAGTATGAGTGTGAGAGTGGTTAGTTATTCCGTTTTCTAAAGCGATTTGATGGTTAGAATGAGAATGTTCGTGTTGGTGAGTGTGAGTAATTACCGTGCCATCAGCTAAAGTATGAGTGTGAGAATGGCTAGTTTTTTCGTTGTTTAAAGTAGTAATAGTGACTTGACTATCATCCGAACAACCGCAAGTTACGCACATAAGTCTTCAATCTCCATCGATTTGATTTTTAATTCTTGACCTTGAATAATTTTCAATTCGACACTGCCACAGCGATCGCAAATTCCAAAAGGTCGATCTAAATTAATCTTTGCCCCACAATTACAACAGCTAGCTAAACCAGGAATTTCAATAATTTCTAAATTTGCTCCTTCTAAAACAGTTCCTTTACAACAAACATCGAAGCAAAAACGAATTGCATCGGGCATAATAGCTGAGAGTTGCCCGATTTCTAAGGTTACTTTTTTACGGGTACATCTCCAGCATTTTCGCTGACGATGGCGACAATATTTTGAGTGATTCCTAATTCGTGCATATTTGTATTAAAGAAATTTTTTCGATCGATAAAGGTTTGGTATCTGCCTTCTTCCTACGGGTTAACAAATTCTGGGTAATTGATCGCCTACCAACATATCAACAATTCTATCTGTCCCAAATATAGTTTCCATTAACACTACTCCTGAAGGAGAATCAATCACTTCTCCAACAATGACAGCATCTTTACCAGCAGGATGATTTTTCATCGCAGCGAGAACCTTTTCTGCTTGATGATGGGGTACGACTGCAACTAGCTTGCCTTCATTTGCCAGGTATAAAGGATCTAATCCCAACAATTCACAAACCCCTTGAACTTCTTCTCTTACAGGAAGTGCTTGTTCGTACAAACGTATACCTACTTCAGAACTTAGGGCAAATTCGTTTAATACTGTCGCTAACCCTCCTCTAGTAGCATCGCGCATGGCATGAATTCCCGGACAAACAGCCAAAATCGCCTCTACTAAACCATTAAGAGGCTGACAATCGCTTTCAATACTACTATCTAACTCTAGTTATCACCTCGCTACGGTAATCGCTGCACCGTGGTCGCCCAAATTACCATTGACAATAATGACATCTCCTGGTAAGAGATTGGCAGCAGAAATATTAATCCCCGAACGAATTACGCCAATTCCAGTAGTATTGATAAATAACTTATCTGCCGAACCGCGATCGACTACCTTCGTATCGCCAGTAACAACCTGTACTCCTGCAAAATCGGCAGCTTGTTTCATGGTTTGGACGATTTGACGCAGGGTTTCGACGGGAAATCCCTCTTCAATAATCATTCCACAAGTTAAATACAAAGGAATTGCACCGCTTACAGCAAGGTCATTAACTGTCCCATTGACTGCTAATTCCCCGATGTTACCGCCAGGAAAGAAAATTGGATCGATGACGTAAGAATCTGTAGTCAAAGCCAAGCGATCGCCCATAGCACTCAATTGGGCTAAATTTACTCTTGCCTGATCTTCTAATTCTGATAATAAGGGATTATTAAAACTACCGACAAAGATATCTTCGATTAAGTCGCGCATGGCTTTACCACCACTACCATGAGCTAAAGTAATCGTGCGATCGCTGACTTTAGCATGACGGCGGCGAACCTTTTCTATTTTATTAAATAAAGAGTTTTGAGAAGAATTAATAGTAGGAGGAATGTTCATAATTATTGTTTGTAAAGTAAAAGCAATTGATGAATTATCCCTACTCAATTGATAATCCAAAATAGAAATATCTGCTCTAGATTAATCTTCCATAATCGCTGTGTATGCCAATCTCAACAGTTCTAGTTCGGTTGGCGGTAAGCGACGCGCTTCAGTCATCGCGATAAACTTTCCTGCTTGTTCGGCAAGTTGTTCTTGAGGCGGATCGATCGCGGTAAATCTGGCTAAATATACTTGAATGGGAGTGTTTTCATCGTCGATTGAAACGTTAAATTCGCGATCGATTTCAAGTGTACCGCTCGACATTCCTAAACGTTGTTCTGCATCTGCTAACAAGTCTGAAAGATCGTCTTTGACTTGATTTCCTCCAACATAGCTTTCAACCACGCGGGATGAAGGCGAGATGCCATCAAACTGACAAACGGTTTCATCCAAACGTAAAAACAGAGTGCGTCCGCTAGAAGGATGCTTGTGATACAAAATGAGGCGATGTGAAGACATGACTCGATTGATTGGACTTGTCTTTAGATGCTACCAAGTTTTTTGGCAAGTCTTAGGGTTTATAACAAAGAGTTCAGGTTGTTTGCAGCGACGCAATACCTATGCTGTGCTTTTAAGCATATAGAGATGAGACTACTTGCTGGCTGCCTTCACTGATTAAAAGTTTTATGGAATAAAAATTCGACCTACTCCCATATAGTTTTCTAGATCGAATAAAATCTCAATCAAGCGAGTGGCGCATTTTTGCCGATAGCTACTCTCATCAAATCGAGCAGGGTTGGCAATGGTAAGAATTGGTAGGGAAGTTGGTGTATTTTCCTCGCGTATTGTCTGTTCTAGAGAATCGTTTCCCTTCATATTTCGATTAGCTGTAATTAAAATCATCTGGTTGGTTTGAGCAAATTGCCAAACGACGCGATCGCTACTATCCATCGGCAACCCAATTTCCAGAAACGTGAAGAAGCGGATTGGCAAAAGATCGAGCCATCCTTCAGCCGAGAGTGTTCCCCAAAATAAAACAGCATCGCCTGTTAAATTGTAGTCAATCAAGAAGTTCATGACTGGGCTTCAAGGCGTTCTTTCCAGGCTTGAAGTTTTGCACGAAGGGCTTCCTGTCCTGGTTTAGGAGGCATTGCAGCGATCTTGGCAAATCGTTCTCGATTTCGCTCTTCCCAATATTGCTGAATTTCCGCTGCTGTTTGCAGACATTCTTGGTATTCTGCTTCTACCTCAATTTTATGGTTTTCAATGTATGCTAAGGCTGAATGAATCTGCTCATCGTTAAGACCGAGCTTCTCACGAATCAGCTTTGGTGGATACTGAGCCTTCAAGTAATCCATTACATCATACAGTGTGATGCGCGTACCAGCGATCGTCAGTCCGCGTTCTGTACGAAGAATAGTTGGTTGCCCATTTGATACTGAAGCCATATACAAAATCTCAGAGATCTTGCTTTCATAGTACCTCATGATGAAAAGTCGCTGTCGTAATGGTCGGACATAAGCCTCAAACTCTCTTGACATAACGATCTCGAAGATACTGCTCAATTTCTGCTGGATGCATAATTATTGGTAGGTTGGGTTAAGGTAACGAAACCCAACCTACGTCTGAAGTCATATTAAACATCAATTTCTTCAATAACAATTTTTCGTATTTCCTGCGAGAGTTCTATTACTATAAAAGCCAGTAATAAAAAAAATATCAGCCAGAATGGAAGCTTAAGCGAGATGGCAAGAGAACCAATTGCCATCCCTAAAAATAAACCAAAATCCCTTAGATAAGTTGACTTGAGAAGTTGCTGGAATCTTATTCATTACAGATTATTTATTTTGATGAGTAAAGTCTAACTATTGAAGCATTATTCTTATCAAAATAAAATCAACTACGTTAATTGGATAAGATGCTAAGTCACGGCTTTTGCTTCAGATTTCTGAGACTTTGCTGGTTTTCTGGCAGTAGATAAGCGACCATATTTATAGTAAGCCGCACAAGCCCCTTCTGAGGAAACCATACAAGTACCGATAGGATTTTCTGGAGTGCAAGCAGTACCAAATACTTTACATTGCCAGGGTTTCAATACCCCTTTGAGAATTTCTCCACACTGACAAGCAGCAGCGTCAGCTATTTGAAGATTGGGAAGAGTAAATTTAGCTTCAGCATCAAAATGAGCGTAATTTTCTCTAATTTTCAATCCAGATTCGCTAATATTGCCCAATCCACGCCATTCAAATTCATCTCTGACGGTAAATACCTTATTAATGGCATCTAATGCTACTTTGTTTCCTTCATCTCGAACGAGACGACTATATTGGTTTTCAACTTCACAGCGTCCGTCTGCTATCTGCTGCAATACCATCACAATTGATTGCAGAATATCCAACGGTTCAAAACCCGATACGACTAAAGGTTTATGATAAGTTTGGGCAATAATTTGATAGGGTTTAGTTCCAATAATTGTACTGACGTGACCGGGGCCGATAAAACCATCGAGTTGCAAATCGGGATTATTTAATAAAGCTTCTAAGGCGGGAACCACCAAAACATGATTGGCAAAGATACTAAAGTTTTTAATTCCTTCTGCTTCTGCTTGTAAGATAGTTAAAGCGGTACTGGGGGCAGTTGTTTCAAAACCGATTCCAAAGAAAACGACTTCCTTGTTAGGATTTTCCTTAGCAATGGGTAAAGCATCTAGCGGAGAATAAACCATCCGCACGTCTGCGCCTTCTGCTTTTGCTTGCAGTAAGCTTTTTTTAGACCCAGGTACGCGCATGGCATCGCCAAACGTAGTAAAAATAATGTTAGGTTGTTCGGCAAGCGCGATCGCGTCATCCAATTTCCCTCTCGGCATCACGCACACAGGACAACCAGGGCCGTGAATTAATTCGATAGTATCGGGAAGGGCTGCTTCAATCCCATATTTAAAAATTGAATGGGTATGTCCGCCACAAATTTCCATCAATTTCAAGGGTTGTTCGGGCGTTCTTTCTAGTAAGGAACTTAGGCGTTTAATTTCTTTAAATAATGCTTGGGCGGTTTTGGGATCTCGAAATTCATTAACGTATTTCATAATTCGTAATTAAGGCACTTTTAACGGATAACAAGCAAGTAACTGATATCTAATAAATGAATTTTAAATATAGCAATCCTATTTCTTAGGTGAAAAAAGGTCTTTGTTAATTAACCACTGAGACACAGAGAACGCAGAGATTGAGAAAACAGAGAAGTTTTTCTAAATTATTTAGGGTTGCTATAGGTAGTCAACTGCAAATTTTGTTATTTATTGGGTTAAAGCGACTATTTCTTGTAACATTTTTAAAGTTTGGGCAGCTTCTTCTTCATCAATGCGATTGAGGGCAAAACCTACATGAACTAAAACCCAATTGCCAACACAAGATTCTACGGGATGTTCTTCATCAACAATGCAAGCAAGATTGATTTGTCGTTTGACACCGCTAACATTAACTAATGCTAATTTGTTATTAGCATCGGTTATTTCGACGATTTGACCGGGGATTCCTAAACACATTTTTATTATCGATTAATTTTTATTAGGAATTGATAACTGACCAGCAGCGATCGCAACTTGTCCGAGAGATAATCCGCCATCGTTGGGCGGTACTTGAGAATGAGTTAAAACAGTAATACCCATTTCTTGCAACAACTTCGATACTTCTAAAAGCAGAGTTTGATTTTGAAATACTCCTCCTGTTAAGGCAACGCGATCGATGCTAGTTTCTGTATAATTGCTGCAAATTTGTCGAACCATTAACGCGATCGCACTAGCTAATCCTCGATGAAATTTTGCTGCTATAAAAGATTGCGATCGACCTTGTTGCAAATCGGCGAGCAATTCTTGCCACATCGGACGCGGTTCGAGATATAGTAAATTCGATCCCTCTACTTCTATATTTTCCACAGCAAAAGGGTAAACTGCCATTTCTTCAGGGTGATTTAATATCCATTGTTCGGCTAAAGCTTCTAATGCGATCGCGCCTTGTCCTTCATAACTGCAAGATTCGCGACAAATACCAATTGCAGCAGCTACAGCATCGAATAAACGCCCGCAAGAAGAAGCTAACGGGGAGTTAATTCCTTTTTCGAGCATTTGCTCTAATAATTTCAGTGGTTTTTGCTGTAAAAACCGAACTAATTCTAGATTTGCATAGTCAGAAAATAAATCCGCACCAAACGCTGCTTTCAAATGAGCGTAAGTATTCCGCCAAGGTTGATAAATTGCCTGTTCGCCTCCTAACATTGCGACGGGTTTAAAAGTCCCCAAACGCTTGTAACTGCGATAATCAGCCAATAAAAACTCTCCACCCCAGAAAGTCCCATCTTCACCGTAGCCCAAACCATCTAAAGCAATTCCTAATATCGGCGGCGTATCCAGAGGTAAGCCATTTTCCACCATACAGGCAGCAATATGAGCGTGATGGTGTTGAATTGAATAAAGAGGAAGAGAATTTGCTGCGGCTAATTCCTTACCTTGTTTAGTTGCTAAATATTCGGGATGAAGATCGATCGCGATCGCGCTAGGTTGATGTTCTAATAAACCTAAATAAAGATTGAGAGTGTGTTTATAACCTTCCCAAGCAGCTAAATTTTCTAAATCGCCGATATGTTGAGATAAAATTGCTTGCCCATCTCTAAGCAAACAAAAAGTATTTTTTAATTCGCTACCCATTGCCAAGATTGGCGGAATCTTTTCAAAACCTGCTGGTAAATTAATCGGTGCGGGTGCATAACCACGGGCGCGACGTAAGATTTGTGTAGGGGCGAATGGCATTCGCCCAAAAGAGATATTGGGCAAAACTCTAACAACAGAATCATCAACCCGATTAACAATTTCGCGGTTGTGAAACAGGAAATAATCGGCAATTCTCGTCAATTTTTTCTTAGCATCCTCATTATCGATACATTGAGGTTCGTCAGCCAAATTACCGCTAGTTAAAACAATCGGAATATTTAACCGTTTGAAGATGAGATGATGTAATGGAGTATAGGGCAACATGAAGCCCAAATAATTTTGTCCGGGGGCAATAGAAGGGGCAAGGGAAGAAGAATTTTTTTGTTTTAATAAAACGATGGGTGCAGCAGGACTTTGTAATAGTTCTTTTTCTGCTTGGTTTATATAACAATATTGTTCGATTATTTCAATATCTCTTGCCATCAAAGCTAGAGGTTTGTCGGGACGTTTTTTAAGAGTGCGAAGTTTGGCTACTATTTCTTCATTTGTTGCGTCGCAAGCGAGATGAAAACCACCTAAACCTTTAATTGCAATAATATTTCCCTGTTGAATCAAAGTTGCGACTGCATCGACATCATCTAACATCGAAAACATCGCAGAGGTGACGGGTTTGCCATCGGTTCTTTCTAACCAAGCGCGAGGGCCACAAACATGACAGGCGGTAGGTTGGGCGTGAAAGCGTCGATTCAGAGGATCTTCATAATCTTGTTGACAATCCCGACACATCAAAAACTCTGCCATGCTAGTAGATGGGCGATCGTAAGGCAGGTGTTTGATAATACTTAAACGGGGGCCGCAGTGAGTACAGTTGGTAAAAGGATAGCGATACCAACGACTAAAAGGATCTAAAGTTTCTTCCCGACAAGTGGGACAAGTGGCAGCATCGGGAGCAATTTCAGTACGAATTTGGTTATTAGTACTTTTAGAAATGGTAAAGTCGGTAAATTCTCGTTTTTCTCGATAAGGATGGCGAATTATATTGGTGATTCTGGCTAATGGCGGTTTTTCCTGTTGTAACTGTTCGATAAAATTATCTATTGAAGCGCGATCGCCCACAACAACGATTAAAACCCCTTGCCCATCATTACTAACTTCTCCTCGCAATTGATTCGCTTTCGCCAGTCGGTAAACGGTAGGACGGAATCCTACGCCTTGAACCGTTCCTTTGACTCGAATTTCCTCGGCGATTTCAGGGTTGGTTGTGTGATTTTTTGATTCAAATTGAACCATAAGATCGACTAAAAAATTACAAATATTTGTAGGTTGGGTTGAAGAATGAAACCCAACAAAGCTTATGGGTGTTCGGTTTCGTTCCTCAAACGCCACGTGCAGAAGACGGAGGGAACCTCGACGGACGGATGGCGCTCAATGGGCGGAAATAATTCCGCCCCCGCGCCTCCTCAAATGATTGG
>JALOOL010000299.1 GCA_025454425.1 Hydrococcus sp. Prado102
CGCTTACCCTTGAGTCTGGCGCGATAGGGTTCGAGTTCGCGATCGAGGTTGGCGGTTTCTTCAACAATTAATTTTTCGACTCGTTCTTGCAAGTCTGCATCGCCGATTTTAGCAGCGATATTACGCAAGCAACGATTCATATCTTCTACGCCATAGAAAGACTCTTCGATGTAAGGAATGCCGTATTTTTCCTCCATCTTTCTGCCCATATTAATTAAGGCTTTCGAGCAAATCATGACGTTGAGTTTAGCGCGATGGGAGTGGCAAACTTCTTCGTAGCGGGCATCTCCCGTGATTTTAGCTAATACTCTGATACCTAATTTTTCAAATAGTGGTAGGACTCCCCAGAGTTCGCCAGCAATGTTGTACTCGCCGATTAAATTAATATCGTAAGGCGTTATCGTTTCCGGTTCTCTCGAACCCACTACATATTCGAGTAATGCCTCTCCACTAATACGATTGCCTAAGTTTTTACTACCGACAAATCCAGGTGAATTCACTGGAATGACAGGCGTTCCAATTTTTTCGGCTGCTTTGTGGCAAACTGCATCTAAATCGTCGCCAATCAAAGCAGTAACGCAAGTAGAATAAACAAAAATAGCGGCTGGATTATAACGCTGATGTACTTCTAGGATCGATTTGTAGAGTTTTTTTTCACCGCCAAAGATAACGTCGTTTTCGCTGATATCGGTGGTGAAACCCATTTTATACATCGTCGAACCAGAGGAAAGAGAACCTCGACTCCCCCAAGAGTTACCAGCACAAGCGATCGGCCCGTGAACTAAATGAGCGGCATCGGTTATGGGGACGAGGGCTATCATTGCACCGTCAAAAGCACAGCCTCCTTGAGCCGCACCAGGTTGAGCCTGTTGTTTGCAAGATTTATTTTTTTTCTCGCCATCTTTATGATGATTGTGTTCGCAAGCGGACTCGCTCAGTAGCTCGTTAATTTTTCCTTGAGTGAGTTTCATTGTGGTAATAGTTTAGTGGGCAAATAGTGGATAGTGGTTATTCATTAATTACTGTCTGCTGCTAGAAAAATCTCTGCTCGAAAGCGTAAAAGAGATAATTCTTGGTAAAGGGGATTGATGTGACACAAAGGAGGAATATGAAAGAGTTTGCGTCCAAATAACGTGATATCTCGCTCAAAAGGACAACTAGCCGGAATCCAACGACAAATAAACTTAGCGGTTGGAATATCTTTAATTTCAAAGCGATCGATCCAATTGCGGATCGATTTTAATAAGTCGAATTTACGATTGGGACGACGATAAGATCGCCCAGATAAAGTAGAAGCTAGATCGAGAATAATCATAGTAGGGGATTGGTGATTGGTGATTGGTGATTGGGGAATAGGGAATTAAGAGTTATGTATACTTTCTCTTTTGCCTCTTTTCCGAACTTTCGACTTTCGACTTTCGACTTTCGACTTTCAAAGGACGATAGTTAAGTAGAGACGCGAAGTTCTAGGATAAGATTTCGCGTCTGTACTGGAGGGTGGGGGAGAGAGTTTCCCCCGATCGATCTGCAATATTTAGGTGGAATAGCTTAAGTTAAGTAGCATTACGAATGATTCGATCGCTTTTCTCGATCGCCCGAATCGTTCATCATGCGATCGAGCATATAGCCTTGTACGAATGTCAAAAGATAGATAATGCCTAAAACCGATATAAAGGAAATCATGATTAATCGGGGGGTAAGGGGTGCATGGGTCTAAGGGCGCACGCCATGCGCCCCTACTTTTCTATAATTGGACGAGCGTGTCTTCTGCTAAGAAATGAGCCAGATGAAAAGCTCTTTCTTCTGTTTTCAAGAGAATTTGCTCGTAAAGGTAACGAGTCGCGCGATCGCCCGTACTCTCAGCTTGAGATGCTTGGCGACGCAGCATATTGATAATGGCTTGTTCTGCTTGTAAGTCATTCGCAACCATCTGACGAGCAGTATAAGCATTGTCCGGCTCTTGCTCGAAACAAGTTAATTGAGCTAACTTAGTAAAATTAGCGACGGTAACGCCTCCCAATCCGTTTAAACGTTCGCCAATTTCATGTACGTGGTCGGTTACTGCGGTTGCACTTTCTTGAAAATATTGATGCAAAGAATAAAATTCTGCTCCTTCAACAACAAAGTGATGTTTTTGGTATTGCAGATATAACGCTTGAAAGCTAGCTAGGGCAATATTTAAGCCTTCGCAAACTGGAACTGTCACTTCCCGCCCTAAACCAATTGGATTATCGGTTATTTCTTCAAAGGCTTGTGCGAGTGTTTGTGTTTGAGTCATTGATTTACTCCTAATTAATTTTTGAAATTTTGTAGGGGACGAGGTTTTGAATCAGCGATCTGACCGAGTAATTGGTCACTGGTCACTGGTCACTGATAACTGTTAAATGCCCCTACTCGACCTGCCAGCAGTTTTCTAACCACTTCAATAACTCTTGGCGCGAAGCAACAAATTGATGTACGACGCTGCGAACTAACATTGCAGCAATACTATCGTTGACTTCTACCTTGAGAGAGCCATCTTCAAGACACCAACAAGGAATCATCAATTCTTGTAGGCGGTGGTAGATAGGCCAGCGATCGATCCGAGAAACGTCAACTGTAACAGCGACAGCAGCAATGGAACTGGAGTTTTGGTAAGAGGTAGGATACATAAGCTTTAACTCGATATAGTTTTCTACATTATTTTTGTTGTTGTAATTGCTCTTCTAACTTTTCGATGCGATCTAGTAGAGAACGAATTATCTCTGCTTGTGGATCGGGCAATTTATTATGTTCGAGAGGATTATTTTGCTGGCAATTCCGACAAATATTACGACCTGGAATGCCGACTACCGTACAAGTTGAAGGGACATCGCGCAGTACGATAGAACCCGCGCCAATGCGAACGCGATCGCCTATTTGAATATTTCCTAATACTTTTGCTCCCGCCCCCACGACTACGTGTTTTCCTAATGTGGGATGGCGTTTGCCGCTTTCTTTTCCCGTTCCGCCTAACGTAACGCCTTGATAAATTAAAGTATAGTCGCCAACGATCGCGGTTTCGCCAATCACTACCCCCATGCCATGATCGATAAATACTCCTTTGCCAATGTCTGCGCCGGGATGAATTTCAATTCCCGTTAAAAACCGTCCCAGATGAGATATCAAACGGGGAAGCAAAGGAACTTCACGAGCGTTCAATCCATGAGCAATTCGATGTAATATCAAAGCATGAAAGCCAGGATAGCAAAGAATTACTTCCAACCAGTTACGAGCGGCAGGGTCGCGATCAAAAATAATCTTAAAGTCAACGATTAATGTTTGCCATAGGGCGATCGCGCTTGATAAGAAAGATTTATCTTCTTCGCACTTAATGCTTGCACTACCATAGTTTGAGGTTGGGTTTAGTGCAGCAGTTTTTTGGGTTGGGGGAGCAGTAAAACTGAACGGTAACATGGTTCGCTAGCAAGCCAGAAAGCTGCTTGGATTCTTTCTGTTTTTATACCAAGCTCGCTAAATTAGCCCGCTCGAATCTACCCCCCTCAAACTTATTTGGATTTATTAGCGATGTACTCAATCGCTTCAATGCGTTATTGCATAAGGATAAAAAAATTTTTTTTGGGTAAAGGTGCTACTTTTTTCTAGCTAGGGGCGCTAGTATTTACGCAAAGAGGAATATGTATTTTTGCACTCAGCGTTAAAAATCTTAGTTTCTTTAATTATTTTATTTCGTAAAAAACGACTGTGGATTATAGAGAAATAACGTCTCAATCGCGAGAGATGCGATCGATTTGCTGTAGCTTTTCGTTAATCAATCGCAGTGCCATTGGTGAAGGTGTAGCGCGTCCGTTTTCCCATCGATTGACGCTTCTAAGCGAAACGCCAAGATGCAATGCTAATTCGGACTGCGACCATTGCAGTCGTTGGCGCAATTGTCGAATTAAAGCTGCTGTTGTATTTGCGTCTACTGAATACATAGATTATTACCCCCATTGTATAAAAATAAAGGATAAGACAAATGACCTATTACCACCTCTGTCTGTAGAAAGAATTCCTCGATCGAAACTAGGACTTACGCGCAAGCTCGACTTTTTTACGCTGTAAACTACAATTAGCGTTATTTGTACTTATAATTTAGCGATGCCACGAAGAAAAGAAACTATTACACTGTCAATTCCACCAGGATCTAAACAACAACTTGACGCGATCGCTCGACGATTCAACATCTTTTGGGGTAAAACTCCCAGTCCTTCTGGTTTGATCGCCGCGATCGCCCGACAAGAACTAGAAGTTGGCAAACCATTTACGCTTAGTTTATTACAAGTACAAAGTTTAATAAGTGCAGTTAAAGCACTGAGAAATATTGGAGGTTTTAAAGAGGCTCGATTGTTAATAGAACTATTATTTGAGAGGGGAAATCTAGAATTTTCTTCACGTCAATCTCTTTTTAAAGAAATTAGTCAATCGACAGAAATCTGGCAAAAAATTATCGAAGAACAAATTCAAAAAAAACAACCTTTTTTTTTACTTTATAAAATTAACGACGATATAGAAGAAACTTTTACTATTTGCTGGGCAGATATCAGATTCTTTGAAAAAGAGTTTTATTTAGTTGCTTGGTGTGAAGAAACTACAGAAAGTGAGGAAGTTCTTGCTTTAGTACACAATCGTTGTTTTTATCTAAATCGCATTATTAATATTTTATCGATCGATAAAACTTGGCGAGACAATCCCGATTTTATCTTAGTACAATTACAATTTTATAGAGATTTGGTCGAGAAATATGCAGGTAAAGTTGATGATATTGAAAATTGGTGTAGCAATGGAATCCGTTACGTAACTCGAAAAGTTTTTAATACTTCTTGGCTAATTCAAGAGGCGATCGCCTACGGAGAAAATTGCGTAATTATATCTCCCGATAGCGTGCGAGATAGAATAAAAATGAAAATACAATTAATCGCCAAGCAATACCACATAGCTCAGTCATAGGTTAGCTACAATAAAAAAATAATCAATATCTACTGCTTTTTATGCGGGAGCGCGTTCTAGTATGGTTGTCTGAAAATGTTTCCGCTCATCGCCTGCAACACATATTAGGCGTTGAGCAAATGTGTATCGAACTAGCTCGCTGTCATCAAATCGATCGAGATCGAGCAGCGATCGCGGGGTTAATGCACGATTTAGCCAAATTTTTTAAGTCAAAGCGCCTACTAGAACTAGCCAAACAAAATGAAATTGAAATCGATTCTATTTTTGAAACAAATCCCCATCTACTGCACGCTGACGTTAGCGCGATCGTAGCTAGAGATGAATTCGGAGTGAACGACCCAGAAATTTTAGACGCGATTCGCAATCATACTCTCGGTCGTCCTCAGATGAGTCCTCTAAGTTGTATTGTTTTTGTAGCAGATGCTCTAGAACCCAATCGAGGAGATACGCCAGAACTTGAAGCCATGCGTCGAGTTAGTTGGCAAAATCTTTACGGGAGCGTACAACAAACCTGCGATTATTCACTAAAATATTTACTCGATCGCCATAAAACGATTCATCCGCGTGCAATTTTGACGCGAAACTGGGCATTACAAATTGTAACCAAACAACTTGAAGTAGCAATAGGTAATGACTCAAAACATCGATAACAACACTCATTTCGAGTTTCTGTAAACAATAGTCTTAAAAAAAATATCAATGACAAATCGCAATTTACAACAAGATCGATCCACTCAAATAGCACAAAATAATAATTCAGAGCAAATGACTCAGCGGTTCGTTGAAACCATCGCTCAAGCAGCAGACGATCGCAAAGCAGGCGATCTCGTTATCTTAAAAGTAACAGAAGTATCCTACCTCAGCGATTACTTTGTCATCGCTACAGGTTTTTCTAAAGCGCAGGTAAGAGCGATTTCAGACGCGATCGAAGATAAAGTTGCTAAAGAATATGACAGACATCCATTGCGCACAGAAGGCAAGATGGAAGGAAGTTGGGTCTTACACGATTACGGCGATGTTATCGTACATATATTCTTGCCCCAAGAACGAGAATTTTACAACCTAGAAGCATTTTGGGGTCATGCCGAACAGATCGATATTTCTCTGTATAACCCAGTGCGAGAATAGATCCTATGAAAGAATCTTCTCTTGAGTCGTGTCCCGTACCAGTCGAACAACAACCCGTTAACGAATACGAACAGTTAAAAGATTCTTGGTATTTTCGTTGGGCTACTCTTGAAAAAGTAGCCTTTTGGAAAAAGCTAGCTTGGATTTGGGTGTGGGGATGGATAATCGTCGGGCCAATTGCCGCAGCTAGCTTTACACCGCAGAAACACCCGATTTTGTTCGTATTATCCGGTTGTATAGGAACTAGTTTGCTAGTTGGATTATTCCTGCTGCGACTGTATCTAGGATGGTACTACATCAAAGATCGCCTCAAGAGCGAGAAAGTGTTTTATGAAGAGTCGGGATGGTATGATGGACAAATTTGGACTAAAACCCCAGAAATGTTAGCCCGCGATCGCCTCCTCGTAAACTACGAAATATCCCCCATTATCCGTCGTCTTCATCACACCTTTTTCAGTCTATTCCTAATCTTTTTGAGCGGAATCATCATCTGGCAATTTCTGCCCTCCCCTAACTAACTCCCCTAACTAACTTATTTTCTTCTAAAATTTTTGTCTAATGGCCAAACGTACCACCGCTCCAGCAATTACCGTCGAACTTTTGAGAGAAGGCATTGTAGAATCAATACATCAAGCTTCCGCTGTGGTTTGCGATTCCCGCAGTCGGATTTTAGCCCTAGCAGGTAATGCAGAAAACGCCTATTTCATCCGTTCCTCCCTCAAACCTTTCCAAGCATTAGCTGTCACCTCTGGGGGAACCCTAGAACACTATGATTTAAGCGATAAGGACTTGGCGATCATGTGTAGTTCCCACGCGGGGGAAATCCATCACACCCGTCAAGCTTTTAATATTCTCTGGCGTAGTGATGTGGATGTAAACGCCTTACAATGTCCCGTTAGCAAAACCAGACCAACTCCTCTTCAACATAACTGTTCTGGTAAACACGCTGGGATGTTAGCAGTGTGTCGTCACCATCACTGGCCTTTGCATAATTATTTAGAAAGACAACATCCCTTGCAAAAATTAATTCTGAGTAAGTTTACCGAACTGCTCAAACTTCCTCCAGATGAACTAATTATTACCCATGATGATTGTGGCGCACCTACCTATTTAATGCAATTAGATCAGATGGCTAGTTTATACGCCCATCTCAGTGGTGGTAGTAATCTTGATCTAGAACGTATTATCCGTGCCATGACTCACTATCCAGAATTGATCGCTGGGGAAGAACTATTTGATACGGAATTAATGCGTTTAACCCAAGGGGAATTGGTCAGTAAGACTGGAGCTGAGGGGATTCAATGTGTTGGTAGAGTTGGGGAAGGGATGGGTTTAGCCATTAAGGTTTTGGATGGTACCAAACGGGCTAAATATGCCGTTGCTTTGGAAATTTTGCAACAATTGGGTTGGATAAGTCCAGCAATTTATGAGCAATTGTCCCTAAATTTCCTGAATATTGGGCGATTTACTCGGCTAGAAGTGTCTGGGGAACTGGCTTTTGTTTAGAGTCAAGAATATTTCTAATATTTTTTTCTAAAACCCCTTGCTATTTATCCAGCGATCGTGTTATATTTATTGAAGTGGACGACGCGGGATAGAGCAGCCTGGTAGCTCGTCGGGCTCATAACCCGAAGGTCAATGGTTCAAATCCATTTCCCGCCATTACTAAAATAAGCACTCCAAGTCTTTTTG
>JALOOL010000039.1 GCA_025454425.1 Hydrococcus sp. Prado102
CGCACTTTGATAATGAGCGATCGCTTCGTCTAATTTTTCTTGTTTGTATAAAATAGCCCCCAAGTTATTATGAGCTAAAGCATTTTCAGGATCGAGTTGGATGACGGCTCTAAAATTCTTACTTGCTTCTGCTAATTTCCCTTCATCGGATAAAGCCGTGCCCAAATTGAGATAAAATTCAACATTAATCGGGTTAAGTTGGATTGCCTGTCGAAAATTTGCGATCGCTTCTTTTGCTTTCCCTTGGTCGTATAAAGCCGTACCTAAATTATAATAAGCGGTAGCATTGTTGGGATCGACTTGAATTGCTTGCCTAAAAAGACTTTCTGCACGATCGAAATTCTCGGACTCTCCAGCAGCAATTCCCTCCTCAATTAATCGATCGACATTTTGAGCGACGACTATCTCTGGAAATAACATTAGAGATAGCGTTAGTAACGCAGATAAAAACTGACGCAGCATTTTGAATTTTAGACTTCATTATAGTCCTAAATTTAATGTGACATATGCTCGTGGTGCATATGCCCTTCTGCATCGGGTTCTTTTGGTTGCGAATTGTCATTCGTATTCATCTGTAACATCGTCATATTATGGGTTCCAAAGCTTACCAGTCCCATCGACATAATCCCCGTACTTAACAATCCCATCGAAACCAATCCAATAGAAATTATTCCCATCGGGACTAATCCAATTGAAATGAGTCCATGAGGAATCGCCCCAATAGAAATTAATCCATGAGGAGAGACTCCCAAACAAATGAGTGCGTCATGCGGTGCAATTCCAATCTGGAATAGTTTTCTTTTTGGTTTAAATTCTTTCATTGTTTCTAGAGACAGATGCGATCGCTGGCAAAAACAGTAAACTACGATTTCATATAAGTCAAAAGACAAGCTGTAAAATGTAGCTTCTCTTACTTCAAACCCCGATTGGCTATCATTTTCAGACGTAGCATTGCCCACCCTACCACTCCAAACTTTAATCAACATGAATATAGTAAGAAAAGCGCGAGCTACAGCGGAACAATTCACGTTCATAAATCAAATAAACTCGCTATAAAACCCAAAAATTCTTTCTAAAGAGAGATAAACGTTTCTATCTTCTGACAGACAATTAACAATAATACGTGCCATGATATTTTGAACTCATGCAGTTTTCTCGGAAAATCTCTCCGTTTAAAAAGATAGCTAGGTTAGAGCAATCCAAAGTCAGCCAGCAGATTCTACGATACTTTTTAGAAAAGGAGCAGAATTAGTGACTCAGGAAGCCAAAGCGACGCTCCCTGAAGATATCTTTGCAGGTGGGGGCGAGATGGGAGCGTTAATGCGATCGCTCGATTGGTCAAAAACGCCCCTGGGTGCGATCGAAACTTGGCCCCAAAGCTTGCGATCGTCACTGAGTATTTGTCTGAACTCGCGCTTTCCCATCGCCATTTACTGGGGACAAGAGGCTATCCTCCTATACAACGACGCTTGGCGACCGATCGTAGGCAACAAGCACCCTTGGTCGTTAGGTCGCCCCGGTCGCGAGGTCTGGTCTGAAATTTGGGATGACATCGGGCCAGAGCTTGCAGGCGTTTTAGCGACGGGCGAAGGAACGTTTCACAAAGACGAGTTATTGTCAATGTATCGGTTTGGATACACCGAAGAGTGCTTCTTCGAGTACACATTCAATCCTATTAAAGGAGAAGGCGGAATCGTAGATGGCGTAATTAATATCGTGAGCGAGACAACTTATCGGGTGTTGAACGATCGCCGCGCCCGACTCTTGCGGGAACTAGCGTCTAAAACGGGGATTGCGAAGACTGCCGAAGAAGCGTGCGCGCTAATGTTAGAGGCTTTTGAGTCCGATCCTTTGGATATTCCTTTAGCGTTGCTTTACCTGGTCGATCCCGATGGAAAAAAAGCCTGTCTTTGTAAAGGCACGAAGTCTGTCTCAGACAGTTCGGTAAGTCCTGCGGCGATCGATCTAACATCAACAGATAATTCCAACTGGCCGATCGCGCTTGCGGTTCGTAGCGCCCATCCCCAAGAAGTTACGGATCTAGTATCCCGCTTTGGGGCACTTCCTGGAAGTCCTTGGGCAGAACCGCCAGTAGAAGCAATGGTATTGCCCCTCGCTGCTGCGGGACAGGGCAAGGTAAGCGGCGTGTTAGTTGCTGTAGCTAGCCCGCGCCGAAGACTCGACGATCGCTGCCGCGACTTTTTCAATCGGGTTGCCGGACAGGTGGCTGTGGCGATCGCCAATGCTCAAGCCTATGAAGAAGAACGCAAACGCGCCGAGGCATTGGCAGAACTCGATCGCGCTAAGACAATTTTCTTCAGTAATGTCAGCCATGAATTTCGCACGCCGCTGACGTTAATCTTAAATCCCCTCGAAGAACTCTCAAACAGCTTGGACGGGCGATTGCAGCCCGACGAACGCGAGCAATTTCAACTGTTGCAGCGCAACGGTTTGCGATTGCAAAAATTAGTTAATACATTATTAGATTTTTCTCGAATTGAAGCCGGACGCATTCAGGCTTCTTACGAACCGACCGATCTTGCCAGTTTCACCGCCGAACTAGCGAGCGTGTTTCGTTCTACAATCGAACGGGCTAGGCTGACTTTAGAGATCGAATGCGAACCTTTGTCAGAACCCGTTTACGTCGATCGCGAGATGTGGGAAAAGATTGTATTCAATCTGATGTCCAATGCGTTCAAGTTTACGTTTGAGGGGAAAATTTCGGTTCGATTGCGAGCGCGAGGCGATTTTGTCGAACTGAAGGTTGAAGATACGGGAGTTGGCATCCCACAGACAGAATTACCGCGATTATTCGAGCGATTTCATCGAGTCAGTGGAACGCGATCGCGTACCTACGAAGGTTCTGGAATTGGACTTGCTTTAGTACAAGAATTAGTCAAACTGCATCAAGGCGCGATCGAGGTTGCGAGTGTAGAAGGAGAAGGAACCTGCTTTACGGTTTCCATTCCCAAGGGAACCAATCATCTGCCCCAAGACCGGATCGGTACGCCTCGCACTCTCACTTCAACGGCATTGGACGCGAACGTTTATCTAGAAGAAGCCCAGCGCTGGACAAATTCAGAAGTCGAAAGTCGTTGGCGTAGCCCGTCCCTTGGACGTAAGTCGAAAGTCGAAAGTGGGGATGAAGTAGAAAATAAATCTTCTTCCCGTAACCCCTTTTCCCCTTGCCCTTTCCCCTTTCCCCAAGCGAAGCCTTTCTCCTTCTCTTCACAAAAAGCACAAATTCTGCTAGTAGATGACAATGCAGATATGCGCGATTATGTCAAGCGGCTGCTCGTCACTCAGCAATATGAAGTTGAAGCTGTATCGGACGGATTAGCGGCACTGTCTGCGATTCGTCAGGCGGCTGACGGGCAGCAGATGCCCGATTTAGTCTTGACAGACGTAATGATGCCCAACCTCGATGGGTTTGGTTTGCTGCAAGCGCTGCGCTCCGATTCGCAAACTCAGGAAATCCCGATTATTCTGCTGTCGGCACGAGCGGGAGAAGAGGCTCGGATTGAAGGACTGACAGCGGGAGCAGACGATTATCTAATCAAACCCTTCTCGGCGCGGGAGTTGCTAGCACGAGTGGAGGCGAGTTTAAAACTGGCGCAACTGCGCAGAGAGGCAGGAGCCGCCTTGCGCGAGTCGGAAGAGAAATATCGCACGTTGTTCGAGTCGATTGACGAGGGATTCTGCATCATTGAAATGATGTTCGACAACGAGGAAAAACCAGTTGATTATCGTTTCGAGCAAGTAAATCCAGCGTTTTTCAAGCTGACCGGATTGCCCGAAGACGCACAGGGTAAAACGGCGCGCGAACTCGTGCCCGACCTCGAAGAGTTCTGGTTTGAAGTGTACGGTAAAGTCGCGCTGACGGGCGAAGCCGCGCACTTTGAAAACAATTCCGAACCGATGAACCGTTGGTTCGATGTTCGTGCCTCCCGTATCGGCAATGCTGCCAGCCGCCAGGTCGCGATCGTTTTCAATAACATCACCGATCGCAAACAAGCAGAAGAAATTTTGCGACGCGCCGCCGAATTGGATGCGTTTCGGGTTGCGCTGGCGGATGCGCTCCGCCCCCTTGCCGATCCGGTGGAGGTTCAGGCTACAGCTAGCCGCATACTTGGGGAATATCTCGGCGCGAACCGCGTCGTATACTTCGAGGTTCGCGGTGCTGATTACTTTGTCGCTCGCGATTACGTTAACGGGGTCGCACCCCTCGCTGGCGGCTACCCAATTGATTCGTTCGGAGCGCAACTACTCGCGGCATTCCGCACCGGACGCACCGTATCCGAGTCCAATGTGGCAGCAAATCCCAGCTTTTCTCAGGCTCAACAAGCGGCTTATGAAGCAGTTCAGAACGGCGCTCATATTGGCGTACCGCTAATCAAAAACGGCGAGTTCGTCGCTGGTTTGGCAGTCCATTCGTCCGAGCCGCGAGCTTGGACGCAAGACGAGGTAGCCCTGGCCGAAGAAGTAGCCGAGCGAACTTGGGCGGCAGTCGAACGCGCCCGCGCCGAAGCCGAGGTCGCGGCAGACTTGCATGATACGCAGCTATTGCGCGAACTGGGGACGCGGCTAGCGACCGAAGGCGACATTCAAACGCTGTATCAAGAGATTTTGACTGCGGCGATCGCGCTGACGCGAGCAGATGCGGGAACGGTGCAAATTCGCGACGAAGCGACGCAGGAATTGGTGGTGCTTGCCAACCAGGGCTTTAAGCGCAACATGACCGAGCATTTCTATCGGGTGAAGGCGAATTCTAACACTCCTTGCGGCATCGCGCTGAGGAAGGGCGAGCGCACGTTTGTTGATTTCGACGCGCCCGACGAAGACCCCGACCTAGAAATGCAAATGCACGTCGATGCGGGCTATCTATCCGCCCAGTCAACCCCACTCATTACCCGTGCGGGCAAGCCAATCGGCATGGTTTCAACCCATTGGCGGGAACGCCGCAGACCGAGCGATCGCGAATTGCGGTTTCTCGACTTGCTAGCCCGCCAAGCCGCCGACGCGATCGAGCAGCAACAGACAAAAGCCGCCTTGCGAGACAGCGAAAAGCAGTTCCGCAATATGGCAGACAATGCTCCTTTCATGGTTTGGGTAACGGATTCTACTGGCTACTGTACCTATCTCAGTAAAAGCTGGTATGACTTTACAGGTCAGACTGAGGAATCGGGTTTGGGATTTGGCTGGTTAAATCGAACCCATCCAGACGATCTCACCCAAGCCGAGCGGATGTTCCTAGACGCTCTCGATCGCCAGGAAGCCTTTCGATTAGAGTACCGCTTGCAACGCAAAGACGGCGAGTATATTTGGGCGATCGATGCTGCTAGCCCTTGGTTTGGGGGAGACGGTCAATTTAAAGGTTTTGTTGGTTCTGTAATTGATATTAGCGATCGCAAACAAGTCGAAATCCAGTTAGAGCAAACTGCATCTAAGTTAACCGAACGCAATCAAGAGTTAGATCGTTTTGTTTATACTGTTTCGCACGATCTTAAAGCTCCGTTGAGGGCGATCGCCAATCTCTCGCAATGGATTTCTGAAGATTTAGAAGGGCAACTCGAAGCAGAAAACCAACGCCAACTAGAGCTTTTGCGTACTAGAGTATACCGCATGGAAGCCCTGATCGAGGGACTACTAGCCTATTCAAGAGTCGGTCGAACCGAAGTCGCCACAGAAACGGTCGATGTTGGCAAATTAATCTATGAGATTCTTGATTCTCTCATGCCTCCACCAGGTTTTACCATTTCTGTACAGCCCCAGATGCCAACCATAACTACTAAGCGATTGCTTCTGTCTCAAGTATTTTCCAATCTCATTAGTAATGCGATTAAACATTGCGATCCGCGTAGCGCTTCCGCAGGAAATCGATCCGACGGACGGATCGAAATCGGAGCTATCCAAAAAGGACAATATTACGAATTTTTTGTTGCTGATAACGGAGTAGGCATTGCGCCCGAAAACCACGAGCGAGTTTTTGGCATCTTCCAAACGCTCAAAGGGCGCGACATGCAAGAAAGCACCGGAATCGGTTTATCAATTGTTAAAAAAATTATTGAAACTGAAGGCGGCTCGATAGTCTTAGAGTCAAACTTAGGTGAAGGAGCTACTTTTCGCTTTACTTGGCGTTCGGAGTAAACGCATTTAAAGTCATAAATTTTTCGATAGAATAGAAATAGTAAGTAAACATTTTTATTTGTAGTTAAGCGACAAAACCCAACAAGGATATTAGTGTTGGGTTTCGTTACCTCAACACAACCTACGTCTACTACGTTTACCTGTCAAATAGACTCGCTATAAAAAGATTGTTTGAGATGGGCGTGAGGAGAACTCATTAGATAAAGCTTAGTTACTATGCTTCTCTCAAAAATTGTTTTTTCCATAACATCTACAACGTTAATTTTCGCGATCGCACCCGATGTTAACGCCCAAAGAATACTGTCTCCCGCTCAAACCCAACAAGTTATTAATGGATTGAGTTATCCAACCAGTTCGCAACGATTTTTTGAAGCAGGACAACATAATTTTGAAAGAGAAATTGATAGTTTAAGTCAAGGAGAATTTCCTCCTCCTAAATCAATTCTCCAGATTGATGAAAAGTTGCTCCAACAAGGAGAAATATCGCCTCGCGATCGCTTTAAGCAGTTATTAGTTACCAGCGATCGAATTAACGATGAGTTATGAATTATGAATAAAGTTCGGCTAAAGGAGACTGAATATAGTATTGTTCGCACGAGAAGACAATTTAACTAATTGTTATCGGAAAAAAAAGATGGGAAAACAAGCAAAACTCAAAAAAATCAGAAAATCTGGACAAGAAGAATCAATAACTCAATTACCAAACGATCGCGATCGCTTTGTCGAACATATCGAAAAACAAGGCTATTCGTTCAAACAAATTCAACACGCTCCCGAAGTCCCAACAAAACGAACAGAACCACAGGTTTAAACCAGTGACCAGTTATCAGTTACCAGTGGTAGAGATGCTTTCATTTCACGTCTGTACAAAATTCTCCCTTGTCTTCTCTACTTCCGACTTCTGACTTTAAATAAGGCTTCCCAACAAATAGTAGCTTAAGAAAAGTATAAGTATACAGCTATTCCCTATAAAGACAATGCGACAATACCGAGATAAACTCTCGAACTTAGGGAAATAAAACATTAGGGGGAGTAATAATTATGAAACTAGCATCGCGAGTCGGTCAAGTAACGCCATCTTTAACTTTAGCGATCGATTCCAAAGCTAAAGCTATGAAAGCAGAAGGAATTGATGTTTGTAGTTTTAGCGCGGGAGAGCCAGATTTTGATACGCCACAACACGTAAAAGATGCAGCTAAACTGGCACTAGACCAAGGAAAAACCAAGTATGGGCCTGCGGCGGGAGAACCCAAACTTAGAGACGCGATCGCCAAAAAGTTACATAACGATAATCATTTAAATTATCAACGCGAAAATATTATCGTGACGAATGGCGGCAAACATTCTCTATTCAACCTGATGCTTGCCTTAATCGAACCTGGCGATGAAGTTATTATACCGGCTCCCTTTTGGCTGAGCTATCCAGAAATGGTTAAAATAGCCGGCGGTACGCCAGTTATTGTCGATACGACTCAAGAAAGCGGATATAGAATAACACCCGACCAACTCCGTCAAGCGATTACCCCTCAAACTAAATTATTCATCCTCAATTCCCCCTCCAATCCTACGGGAATGGTCTATAGTCCCGATGAAATTCGCGCCTTGGCTGAGGTAGTTGTAGAAAGCGATATTCTCGTCGTTTCTGATGAAATTTACGAAAAAATTCTCTATGATGGAGCCGAACATTTAAGTATTGGCGCTGTCAGCGAAGAAGCTTTTAAACGGACGATTATTAGCAACGGTTTCGCCAAAGCCTATTCTATGACAGGCTGGCGCGTCGGTTATTTAGCAGGGCCACTCGAACTGATTAAAGCCACGATAACCATTCAAAGTCATGCTACTTCTAATGTATGTACCTTTGCTCAATATGGCGCGATCGCAGCTTTGGAAAACTCGCAAGATTGCGTCCAAAAAATGCTCGATGCTTTCATCGGACGGAGAAAGTTTATATTAGAGCGTATTAATACTATTCCTAACCTAAGCTGTCCCAAACCCGATGGCGCATTTTATGTATTTATCGACATCAGCAAAACGGGTATGACTTCTATCGATTTTTGTAAAGATTTACTCGAAAAGCAAAATGTCGCCGCTGTTCCTGGGATTGCTTTCGGGGCTGACCGATGTATCCGTCTTTCCTACGCAACCGATATGACCACTATCGAAACAGGATTGGATAGACTCGATAAATTCGTGCGATCGCTTTAAATCATTTACCAGTAGGGGACGGGGCATTTAAAGGGCTTTTATTGGTTCCGCCCTCAGCCCCTCCGCATGGCGTGCGCCCTCGCCCACTCCTATTGCAGAGGATTACCTGTAGCGCGTTTGAACAAACTGGCAACATAGGTAGGACTAATATTGATGACTCGTGCAATTTGTTCTAGCGATAATACCAAATTTCAAAAGTAATGAAATACTTCGTAGGTTGGGTTGACGGGGTGGAAACCCAACAATAGTGTTCTTTCTGTTGGGTTATGCAATCAGGCAGGAATCGCGCCAACGTCCCTCAAGCCAACCAACCTACATTTTATTAATACTCATTTAGACTCGCTATATAGCGATCGCGTAGATAGTAAATTCAATCAGTTTTCTTTGCCTTTAAAACAAACTTCTTCTAATAAAAGTCAACTCAAATTTGAGTTCGTAGGTAGATACCGCGATAAAAGTTGTTCTACCTGATTCTTTTTAACTGATGGAATCTGTAACATTAGTATTGGCATTAATGGCAATCCAGCTTGATGTCGAATATAAAGTACATTGCCTTGAGGTTCTATCCATTTGTATTCTTTTATTGATTGCCACTCCACAATAGTAAATAGAAAATTAATTCCCTTTTCTCTAATATCGATACGACTTAAACCTATATTTAAAAGAAAAAATATCGAAAATACCCAACCTAAAATATAAATAATTAAATCGAAAGTGATTTTAGAGCCTTCAGAAAATTTTATATAGCAATTAGATATAACAACAAATAAAAAAAATATTAGTTCAAAAATTAAGATCTTTTTTCTAACTAGTTGACCTAGATTTACTAAAACATTTCCTGCATATTGTTTGCGCTTATACCAAGTTAATAAGTAGACTATACCCGCAAATATAAAAGAGATAGAATTAGTAGTGCTAGCATTTGTAATGCCTGTAAAAAAATAAAAAACAGCGAAGCTTGCCCCAAAGTAGACTGGAAAGCTTATTAAAAAAATAATCAATAAAAATAAGTCTTGGTTGGCAGCCTCGACACTAAAAATATTTTTGATTTGTCTATATTTAATAAAAATTAATAATAGGCAAATTATTAGCCAAAATGTTGCGATCGCAGGAAAACTATTTAAATCATTATTCATAACTTATGTGGGTATACTTAGTGCAATTTTTATTAAGCTAACTACTAAACATCAAAAATGTAGAGGTTTAATCTTATACCATTTTGGATGAAAGGACTGGGAATCCCTTTCTAAGGGAAGGATTCTGTAAATCTATAGAATCGCATCCTTTTTTCAAATTGGTATTAAAAATTGAAAGCTCGTTTTAAAACCACCTATTTATTGATAGCATCTAAAAATCTTTAATGTCTACGTATTCTTACTAAGTTCACTAAAACTTTATGAAAAAAGGGCAAAAGTCTTGAGAATGATTTAGACAAATTTTAAAATATTATGAAGTATCGCGATCGCGATGGTCATTATATCAAGAATTGATTAAAATACTGTTTTGCGATCGCAAACAATTGTTGAGGTCTTTGATATTGTTGATTTTCGATTTCAGTAGGTTCTCTCATAATTCATCATTTCGTCGAGCGTCGATCGCTCAAAAACTGATAACTGATAACTGATAACTGTTAAAGCCAATTTCCGACTAATACATAAGGTGCCCAATAACTAGGATGCTCGTATTGAGGATTTTGCAAGAGGTTTAATTGAGCGTTACGAAGTGCCTCAGCTTTAGTAATATTTTTATTAGCGAGTTCGCGATAAAATTGACTCATTAACATTGCAGTACTTTCATCGGCGATATCCCAAAGCGATGCTAACACGCTACGAGCGCCCGATCGCACGGCGATTCCTGCTAATCCTAAAGCTGCCTGTTTGTCTCCGGTGGCGGTTTGGCAAGCACTGAGGACTAACAATTCCAATGCTGTTTTGTTTTTACCAGGTTCTCGACTGCGCAGCAAGCGATCGAAGTCTTTAACGGGAATCTGCTTATCCCACGCCACAATATAAGTATCCTCTGCTTTCGAGCTAAAGTTCCCGTGGGTCGCTAGGTGAACGATGGGAAAAGGCACTTCAGTTAGTTCGTTGTTGAGGTTAGATTCGGTAAAATCGCGATCGAGAATAGCAACTCCAGCAGTTAAATTTTGAACTTCGGCGACTTCGTTTTTGACAAATTGTAGGGGAGGAAAACCGAGACGCGCTTCGCTCAATCCTCCTGCAATCGCTCGAAAATTCTCTCTCTGTAATGGTTTGGGATCGACAAGCTGCAATCCAGGCGCGATCGCAATACTATATTTTTGCACGAGATACTGTTTACCGTCATAAAGAACCGCCATCGGAATATTGCGCAACGATCCATCTAGCACGAATACTAAGGTTTTAATTTGGTTTTGTTGCAAGTCTTTTTCTAATGGTTGCAATAGCCAATTATAAGTTTGATTGGATAGGGATTTAACGTCTGTGAGGGTGTAAGGAAGAGTGAGATCTCGTCGCAACTTGGTTAGGGTATTTTCAACGTCTTTTTGAGGAATGTAGGTAGTGTAGCGGCGTAAGGGTTGTTGGGGTAACTTCAGGATGATTTCTATGCGGTTGGGTAAGATAATTGGATAAACTATCGCAGTTGCTGGACTGGAATTATCGACTACGCGATCGATTGGTTGTTTGGCGACTAAACAGATTTCTCGAAAGAAGTTTTCTAATTCAGCTAATTGCAGAGATTCGATCGCTTCTCTTGCTTGCACGAGGTTTTCTTGACTTGCTTCCTTGTCTTGGTTAGAGGAAGGTTGCAATAACAAATCGACTAACTGACGATAAACGGGTTCGACACTTTCTCTAAATTCAAATTGGATTTCTGGGTTAGCTGCTAGTAAGTCGCGGCGAATCGTTTGCAGCGTATTTACAGATTGACGATAAGCTACGATTGCTTCTTCATTTTTCTTCTGAACTTTCAGCAAGCGTCCTAACTGCCATTGCCATTGATAGGCAAGATCGTCAGCATTCATTGCTTGCGCGATCGATAAGGCTTTTTCGGTTAAGGTTTTTGCTTCTTCCCAACGCTGAGATTGTTCGTATAAATTGCCTAACGTTCCCAAACCATAAGATTCTGCTCTTTTATCTCCTAATTTTTTGGCTTCTTGAATAGCTGTTGCTAAGCGATCGCCAATAAGCGAAGAAGAATTATAATATGTCTTATCTCTCATTTTCATGAGGCTGAGAGCAAAGTTTATTTTAGAATAAATCGTCGTTCGACTCGGTGGAATTTGCTTGAAATTTTGCTCTATTTGTAGTATAAAATTTTCTGCTTTAGACCAATTTTTTTGTTGAATTAATAGACTTAAACTATTGACTTGTGCTTGAAGTTTAAGGGATGGTGAAGGAGCTTTTTCGATAACATTTTGATACCAAGCTAAAGCAGTCGAATCATATTTTTTCAATCTAGCGGTATTACCTAAACTCATCGAAATATCAGCAAGTGTTTCGCGAGATTGAAATTTTTGGGCGATCGCTAAACTTTTTTTAAAAGCTGATTCTGCTAGTTCTATTTCTCCAACTTGTAAAAGAACATTGCCTAAGCTTTGTAATGCCTTTGCTTTGAGGAGCGTATCTGGTTCTGAAGCTAAATTTTTGTCTATCCCAACGATTGTTTTAGCAGCGCGATCGTATAATCCTAACGTTTGCAAGGCTTGAACTTGATTGATTTGAGCTTGAGTTGCCCCCGTGGTATCGTCAAGTTTTCGATAAATTTGAGTAGCATTTTGCCACGTTTCTAATGCTTGTTCGGCTTGTCCGGTTGATAGTTGTATCTTTCCTTTTACATCTAAAGATTGTGCTAATAATTTTTGATATTGTTGGTTATTTTGTATTTTTTTAGAACGGTCGATCGCATCGCTAATTATTGAGTTAGCTTTTTCAAAGTTGCCTAATTGAGTATAAATAAGTGCTAAATTTCGCAAAGCGAATAATCGTTCTATTGAATTGTTGTGAGAAGGATAAAGTGCGATCGCGCGTTCTAAAACTTTTATCGCTTCTGTCAATTGACCGTTTTCATAAAGTTGCTGTGCTTGTTGCTCTAAATTTTCAGAATTATTTTGTGCTTCTTCTTTAACTTCATTGATTTTTAGAAAACTAGCTGCTTGTACATTCCAGTTTTTTAGGCTGGTCAAACCGAAATAAAAGCCTAAAAAAACAGAAATAAAAATAGAAATTTTATTCATTTTTTTTATGATAAATTTAATCGAATAAGTAGTTATGTAACCTCATCTTCTGGCAAGTCGCCTAAACCTATAATTGCCTTAAGAATTACGTCCATCTTTGCCTGTAGGCGATTGAACTGATGCTCTAATCTGTCAAATCGATTATCGAGGCGATCCAATCGAGCATTAACTTGTTCAAACTGCTCGTCTATATGGTTTTCCATCACTGTAAAAGCCTCGCTAATTCGTCCATCGGGTTCCATGTCTAATTCAAGCGTTTTTATCCGCTCAACTGCTTGTGCTAACATGTCATCTAAGTTGGTTGATGCGCTTGTTTTGTTCTTGTTCGCTCATGCGCTACGCTCCTAATAAATGTCTTATAGTTGCTCGCTATGAGACTATTTTTATTATCCATTGTCGTTTAATCTGTTTGAGAAACGCTAGAACAATCAGGAATCTTAAAATTGGGACTTTGCGGCGTAACTGTTGGAGTTTGAGCGACAAGCGCGATCGCCAAGATTCCTTTAATTTCGCAGCGATTTTTGAAGGATGAAGCCATAATTCCGTCCTTCTCCCTACATTTTTCGAGATTGTTTCTTTATAACACTAAAGAATCCCAAATTTTCTGATTTAATGATTGTTTACAACGTTTCTTGATAGGTAAGAGTAACGATCGCGCTCGCCCTCTACTCTTTTATAAAGTTTTGTAACTGATTGAAGAACTTGTTTTTTCTCAAGTAACTAGCAATTTAGATTATTATTTACTATCAAGGCGATGGCGTTTTAATCTTCTGGTAGATAATGATATCGAGCTTGCAAAAAATACACGCGATCGCCTGTGACTTGATAAACCAAACGATGTTCTAAATCGATACGACGCGACCAAGTATCGGGAGCAATATATTTAAGAGGTTCGGGTTTTCCTATACCTGTAAAAGGATATCCATCGAGGATATCGGCGATTAAATCGAGAATCTTATTACCTTTCTTTGGCTCGTTACGATACCACCACTGTAAATCGTTTTTGAAGTCAGGACTAAAAACAGGAATATAACCTGCACGTTTAATCGAACTTTCAACGCTATTTTCTTGAGAATTGCTCGGTTGAGAGCGTTTCTTTTTTCCTTTAGGACTCAATTCCTAACTCCGCTTTTAACTCCTCTATTGTTTGCGGTTCTCCTACTTGAGAATTAGCCCATTCTATAGCTCGAAATAGTCGCTTAGCATTTTCTGGCGATCGCAACAAATAAACACTTTCTAATAAACTCGATAATTCGTCTTCTGCAATTAAAGCTACATTCTTATTATTACGACGTTTGATAACAACGATTTGTCGTTCTTCACAAACTAAATCTAAAAGTTTAGCCAAATTAGCTCTTGCTTGAGAATAGGTGGTTTCGCGATTTAACACGGTTTTTTGAGTTACTTACTAGCCTATGTACAACAATATTGTACAAGTTTTCTAAGTTGATGCGTAAAGCGATCGCAAGTATGCACAATTTTTTGAACTATAAGAGCAACAGACGCGATCGCTTTTGAATGTTTAGTCTGATAATAATGTCAATCGCGATCGCAACCCCAACACATCGTTATCGCTGACCATATTCAGCAACGCCCATACCTTCATTTACCAACGCCATTTTTTCTTGCCTCCTTAGTGTGTGCGATCGCTCCTGGCGCGGTGCGTAAAGGCGCGATCGCGCTCTTTCTATCAAAACTAAAACTGAACAAAAACCTGACCCCGTACAGTAAACGGCCTACCGGGGATGGCACTGTTATCGGTATAACTATTGATAAAGTAATCCGTATCGAACAGATTCTCGAAATTCAACTGCACCCGCCAATTATCGCGGCGATAATACAGCAAGGCATTAGTTAGCGCATAACTAGGCAACTTGAAAGTATTCCCAGAGTTTCCCTGTCTATCTCCTACCACAAACACGCCAGCCCCCAATCCTAAGCCTTGCAAATTTCCTTCTTGAATTTCATAAACTGCCCAAATACTGCCACTGTGTCGGGGCACATTGCGAACCTGATTCCCCTCCACGCCTGTTGTATCCTCAGTGATTACAGCATCAATGTAGGAGTAGTTAGCGATTAGCCGCAAACCGGGCAGAGGTTCGCCTCTCAGGTCAAAATCAATGCCTCGACTGCGTTGTTCGCCAATCTGAATGCTAAAGTTAGGGTCAACGGGATCGGGTTGTAAATCGTTTTGTCGAGTAATCTGATAAGCGGATAGGGTAGCTGCTAATCTACCGTTTAGAAACTCTGTTTTTACACCGACTTCAAACTGTTCGCCCTCGATAGGCACAAACGGATTTCCTTCTCTATCCGTACCAAATTCTGGGTCGAAAGAGCGACTCCAACTAGCATACAGAGAAACTGGCTCAATAGGCTGATAGACGATTCCCACGCGCGGAGCAAAATTAGTGATAGTATCTTGCGTAACCGAAAATTCTGGAAACAGTCTATCCTCAGTTCTACTAAATACGATATCAAAGCGACCGCCCAACAAAAGTTTGACCTTTTCACCAATGGAAAGCAAATCTTGGGCATAGATTCCAATGTTGTCACCTGTAGTAAAACTACTAGTCGTTATTTCAGTATCAGTCCTAAAATTCCCGTACTGTGGATCGAAGACATCAATTGGAAAGATTTCTGTTCCGTTACGATTTATCCCATCATCAGTGGCTCGTCGCAGTTCTAACCCAAACAAGATGTCGTGTTCGATAATTCCAGTTTGAAACTGTCCCAGTAGATCGGTGCGTAGGGTATACGTTTCCGCAGTCACTTGATTGCTAGTAGCGACGCGGTTGAACGTTCTGTTATCCTCTTCAAGTAAACCACTGTCAAAGGAAATCGCTCGACTATCTATAGAGGCATAGTTGTATCGAAAGCGATTGCGGATTGACCAATCTTCGCTAAACTCAAATTCCAGGAGATACCCAATGTTCCAGTTTGTCTGGTCGGCTTCATCAAAATCGGGTTCTCCTAAGAACCGAGAGCGAGGAATTTCTCCGAGAGGATTAGGAAGAAGCGTTCCCTCTAACGGCAAGCCATAGAATGTCACAAGGTCTGATGGATTTGATGCTCTTCGATAACCACCATCAAAGGTTAGCCGACTATTATCGCCCAATTGAAAACTGAGAACGGGAAAGATGGCAAATTCTTCTCTGTCAACAAAATCGATAAACGAACCAGAGTTTTCATAGCTCGTATTCAAACGGTACAGGATTGTCCTCTCTCGATTTAGCGGGCCTGTGAAGTCCAGAGTGCCTCGGTAAGAATCATAATTGCCGATGGTGGCTCCCACTTTATAGAAAGGTTCTGATAGAGGTTGTTTTTCAGTGAGATTAATTACTCCCCCCGGCTCTCCCGAACCATATAGCACCGATGCAGGGCCTCTAAGAATTTCTATCTGCTCGATGTTGCTTTGGAAGTCTGTGCCATAACCGAAAGCACTAGCCTCTGAAAGACCGTCCCGCAAAACCGTGGTGTTAAAACCCCGAACAATCGGGTCTCCAAAATCCACAGTCGGGGTAACACCAGCAACATTACGCAGTGCATCCTGAAAGTTAGTTATGTTTTGGTCTTCGAGTACTTGCTGAGGAATCACTTGAATCGACTGGGGAATATCCCGCAAAGGCGTATCGGTGCGCGTTCCTACAGATGAATTAGGGACGAAGTAGCCATCTTGCTCGCCTGTGACCACCAACTCAATATCTTCTTCTCCCTGCGCCGAAGGGGCATCGCCAACAGCGCTAAAAATTAACCCATCCTCACTATCAAATAACTCCACCGTCGGCTGTTTTTCTTCTCCGGCTGCCGTTACTCGAATAGTATTCTCGTTTTGATTGGTTACTGTTACCTCACTAACTCCTTCAATGGGATTTTCAGCACGAAATGGCTGACCGTCAGGCAACCTTAATTGAGCATTGGGAATCTCGGCAATAAAATTATTTCCCTCTGAGATATTGACAACTCGCAACTGTTGTGCTATATCTGTGGGAGTTAGCAAGATAATTTCAAATCCCGTTTCAGTCTGATTGAGTTGAACGCGATCGATTGAGACAATTTGACCCTCCTCCATCTGGGGAGTAGGAGTCTGTGCTGAGTCTTCAACCGGAGTAAATCCAAAAATTAATCCTTCTTCTGAGTCAAACAATTCCACTTGCGGGAGGGCGGTTTCTCCAGTAGCATTGACGCGAACCGTACTGGCATCCAAATTAGTCACTGTAATTGAGCTAATTCCTTCTGTTGGGTTGGCTTGACCAAAGGGCTTGCTCGATGGTAGTTGCAGTTGCGCGTTAGGAATCTCAACGATGAAGTTGTTGCCAGAACTGATGTTATTCGGTTGCAGGATTTCTGCTACTCCCGTAGGCGTTTGTAAGATTAGTTCGATCCCCGTTTCGGTAGGGTTGAGTTGCACTCCAGTAATAGTAATAATTTCTTCTGGCTTTGATTGTTGATTGGGCGGAGTCTGTGCAGAAGAAGTAACCGGAGTTAAGCCGAAAATTAATCCAGTATCAGAGTCGAACAATTCCACTTGCGGAAGGGCATTTTCTCCAGTAGCATTGACGCGAATCGTACTGGCATCCAAATTAGTCACCGTAATTGAGCTAATTCCTTCTATAGGCTTTTCTTGACGAAAGGGCTTGCTCGATGGTAGTTGCAGTTGCGCGTTAGGAATCTCAACGATGAAGTTATTACCAGAACTGATGTTATTCGGTTGCAGAAGTTCTGCTACTCCCGTAGGCGTTTGTAAGATCAGTTCGATCCCCGTTTCGGTAGGGTTGAGTTGCACTCCAGTAATAGTAATAATTTCTTCTGGCTTTGATTGTCGAGCGGGCGGAGTTTCCCCTGTACCCTGTGTCCCCCCTTGCAAAGCGGGTGGGGGGGTAAATCCAAAAATCAAGCCTTCGTCGGAGTCGAACAATTCTACTTGCGGGAGGGCGGTTTCTCCAGTTACGGTGACGCGAATCGTATTAGCATCTTGATTGGTAACTGTAACTTCACTGATGCCTTCTATAGGCTTTTCTTGACGAAAGGGCTTACTGTCAGGTAGTTGCAGTTGCGCGTTGGGAATCTCGACGATGAAGTTGTTGCCAGAACTGATGTTATTCGGTTGCAGGAGTTCTGCTACTCCCGTAGGCGTTTGTAAGATTAGTTCGATCCCCGTTTCGGTAGGGTTGAGTTGCACTCCGGTCACGGAAATAATTTGACCTCCCTGTCTGGCTAAGGGGATTGAATTGGTTGGTGGCTGAGTTGGCGGAATCTGTAACCTCCGTCGTTCTCCGATACCTCTGTGCCTTTGTAAAGGGGGGGGGAAATTAAAAATCGAGCTTTCATCTTCAAAAGAATGGGAAATAATGCTGAGGTCGGCAGCACAACAAGTCAACTCCAGAAACTTTTTTTCGTTGTTAGATATTTGGCTGGCTCGTTCCTCTCTCAACATTGGTGCTATTCGTACTTCTTGAGAGAGAACTGGATTGATATCTAAAACACCAATCGCTCCTGCCAGCCAAAAAAGTCGAGCTATATGCCCCAGTTTCATCACCATTCCTCACACCTAAACACGTTCGCTTTACTGAATCGCGATAGATTTTAACATTATTGCGAATCTTTTTCAATTTATTGTTTAGATGTACTGAGGAGCCAGCTAAACATTGAAGGTCGAAATCGACGAACGACTTTTCTCGATATGCCGAGACGATTTAATCTTTAATTAATTTATCGAGACGAAAAATTTCACTTGACAAGTGTTCTAAATATCTGTAAGGTTGATGCAAATAAAAGTTTTGCAGAAGCAAAAATATCTCAATTAGCACTCTTTAAGCTAAGATTAACTTGACAAATAGGGCGATCGCCAAAAATCCCTTTCTCGCTTCCCGAATGTGCTTGAGAAACTCATCTCAAACAAGTTCGCGTCAGTCGCTGAATCGAACAACGGTCTAATGATGTTTGGTTTACTCGCTGAGATCGATAACGAATTAATGATTATTTAGTTTGAGTTCGTGCAAAAATTGCACAGACTGTTGTCTCATCGCTAGCATCGCTCGATTGTTTTGCTGGAGTGCTAAAGATAGCCGTAATATATCGAGATATTGAAATGACGTTTAAATCTATCAAACGCAAATCCATTATTGTTTCCGAAAAACAGTTAGTTAAAACTGAGTTGCTTGCTCTAGAGCAACAGCTTCTTTTAGTAATTCAACCCGCTGTTGATGGTATAAACTTGAAGACTTGGGCAGCCAATAATCGGAGATGGATTGAAGAACAGTTATTAACGTGCGGTGTATTACTTTTTCGGAATTTCAATATAAACAAAAATTTTGATTTTGAGGATTTTATTCAATCTATCTCTTCAGAACTAATTGAATATTCTTATGGTTCTACTCCGCGCACGTTAGTCGCAGGTAAGATATATACATCAACAGAATATCCTGCCGAACAATTTATCCCTTTGCACAATGAAATGGCTTATTCTCTAAACTGGCCAATGAAGATTTTATTTTTTTGTGTAAAGGTAGCAGAACGGGGTGGAGAAACACCGATCGCGGATAGTCGAAAAATATTTCAACGCATCGACACAAAGATTAAAGAAAAGTTTATTGACAAAAAAGTTATGTATGTCCGAAACTATTTAAAAGGAATAGATCTAGATTGGCAAACCGTATTTCAAACTACTAATAAATCTGAAGTAGAAAGTTATTGCCGCAATGCAGGAATAGAATTTGAGTGGAGAAATGAAGACCATTTGAGGACAACTCAAGTCTGTCAATCTGTTGCTATTCATCCTCAAACTGGCGATCGCGTTTGGTTCAATCAAGCTCATTTGTTTCATGTATCGAGTTTGCAACCCGAAGTTCGAGAGTCTCTTTTAAATGCGATCGCACAAGAGGATTTACCGCGTAATGCTTTTTATGGAGATGGTTCGCCAATTGAATCATCTGTTATAGAAGAAATTAATAGCATTTATCAGAAGGAAGCAATTACTTTTCCCTGGAAAGAAGGCGATATTTTAATGCTAGATAATATGTTAGTTGCTCATGGACGCAAACCATTTGTGGGAACTAGAAAAGTTTTAGTAGGAATGGCTAATTCTTTCAGCTACAAATAAAGGTGACAAGATGCAAAGTTTGTCGATAGAAGGATTTCAAATTTCACCACAACAAAAACGTTTGTGGTCATTAAGCCAACAAAGCGAGTCTCAATCTTATCGCGTTTGGGGGGAGTTTTTAATTGAGGGAAATGTTAATTATTCAATCTTAGAAACAGCCATACAAGAAGTTGTTAATAAAGCTGAAATCTTTCGTACTAGTTTTCAGATATTACAAGGAATGACCGTTCCTTTACAAGTTATAAAAGAGCGAGCCAATCTAGAAATCACATACAACGATTTGTCTGCTTTAGATTTACAGAAACAAAAGACAACAGTAGAAGAGTTATTAGATAGACAAAAACAAAGAAAGTTTAATTTAAAAGAAGGCGATATTTTAGCAGCTAATGTTATTAAAATATCTCCTCGACAGCATATTTTAATGATTACCCTATCTTCTATCTGTGGGGATATAAGCTCTCTTCATAATTTTCTGAATGAGATTTGCGATGCTTATAGTAGTTGTCTGTCTCAAAAAGAAAGATTAAACGAACCCTTACAATATGCAGATATCGCCACCTGGCAAAATGAGTTATTTGAAGAAAATAAATTAGAAGTAGAAAAAAAATATTGGCACGAGCAAAATATTTTTGATTTTATTAAAATTCAATTGCCTTACGAACGAGAGGCGCAAGAATTAGAATTTTGTCCGAGGTGGGTTGCCCTTAACTTGGATGCGGACATCTTGACAAAGATAGAAGCTCTAGCAAAGAATAATTCTGTTTCTATTTCAACAATTTTGATGGCTTGTTGGCAGATATTACTCTGGCGACTCGTCGGTCAATCTGAAATTGCGATCGCGACTTATTATGATGGTAGAAATTATGAAGAATTAAAATCGGCATTTGGCTTGCTGGCAAAATACTTGCCCGTTCATATTAAGCTTGATGAGAATGAGACATTTTCTGAAATTCTAAAACAATTAGAAGAAAAGATAAAGGAAATTGGTAGATGGCAAGAGTTTTTTAATTGGGATGAATTAGTTAATAGTAGCGATTACGCTTCGCGTACCGCCAAGGGCGATCGCGAACATCCTTTTTTACCTTTTGCTTTTGATTTCGTATCGCAGCCAACTAAATATTGTATCGATAATATCTCATTTTCTCTGCAAAATTTCTATGCTTGTATCGAACGGTTTAAAGTCAAACTTTCTTGCTGGTATCGAGACGATTCTTTAGTAACAGAATTACATTACGATGCCAATTTCTTCGATCTATTAGATATCGAACGTTTAGCAGCAGAGTTTGAAACAATTTTAGAATGTGCAGTCACTCGTCCTGAAACAGAAATCTCACAACTAGAAATTCTCAGTCAAAAAGAACGTCAGCAACTTTTAGTAGAATTCAATCATACTAACAGCAATCCTCCTCCTTATCAGTGCTTGCATCATTGGTTTGAAGCACAAGTAAATAACATACCAAATCGTGTTGCTGTTGTTTTTGAAGATCGACAATTAACTTATCAACAACTTAATATTAAAGCGGATAAAATAGCCGATCGCTTGGCATTATTGGGAGTCAAACCCGAAAGTATAGTTGGTTTTTGCGTCGAGCGATCGCCAGATATACCGATTGGAATTCTTGGTATTCTTAAAGCAGGCGGCGCTTATCTACCTCTAGAACCTTCCTTACCTTTAGAAGCACTAGCTTTTAGATTGCAAGATGCTGAAGTATCAGTTTTGTTGACGCAAAAGCACCTTGTAAATAAGATTAAACAATTGCCGATCGTTGCTCAAAACAAGATTCAGGTAGCGTGCGTTGACGAAGGATATACAGACTTAGACACTCACCCCCCTCAATTCCACCTTGCAAAAGGGGGAAGAGGAAAAGAGGAGAGTTGGGGGACAAATGCAACTACTATCTCGAAAAACTTAGCCTATGTAATTTATACATCAGGTTCTACAGGTCAACCCAAAGGAGTTGCAGTAGAACATCGACAAGTCATAAACTACCTGAATGGCATTTTAGAAAGACTGAATCTACCAGTAGAAGCTAGTTTTGCCACTGTTTCAACCTTTGCTGCTGATTTAGGGAATACGGCTATCTTTTCAGCTTTGTGTAGTGGTGGATGCCTACATATTATCGCCGAAGAAAAAGCAACAGATCCAGTAGCACTAGCCGATTATGTTCGCCATCATCAAATCGACTGTCTTAAGATAGTTCCCTCACACTTATCTGCTTTGTTAACTCATTCTCACCCAGAACAACTGTTACCCCGTCAAAGATTAATTCTTGGCGGTGAAGCTTCAAAATGGGAGTTAATCGAGCAAATACACAAGCTAGCGCCGAATTGTCAAATTTTTAATCACTACGGGCCAACGGAAACAACTATCGGCGTGCTAACTAATTCTATCGACTTCGATCGCGATACGCAGTATGCCACAGTTCCTTTAGGTCGTCCCCTTACAAATAGTCAAATTTATCTTCTAGATAGCCATCAGAAACCCGTACCTATAGGCGTATCCGGTGAGATTTATATCGGCGGCGAGAGTGTCACTAGAGGCTATCTCAATCGACCCAAACTGACGGCGGAACGTTTCATTAAAAATCCTTTTAATAATACTTCTGAAGCAAGACTTTATCGGACTGGAGATTTAGCACGCTTTCATCGGGATGGTAGTTTAGAATTTTTGGGTCGCGTTGACGACCAAATTAAACTCAATGGTTTCCGCATTGAGTTAGGAGAGATTGAAGCAGCACTACATCAACATTATCAAATACAAAATACAGTCGTTTTAGCGCGGGAAGACAAGCTAGGTCAAAAACGCTTGGTAGCTTATATCGTATTTGAAGAAAATACAGCAGAAACCAATGTTAACGACTTACGCGCCTTTCTAGCAGAGAAGCTTCCTGAGTATATGTTGCCTTCTCATTTTGTACCATTGAAGGCTTTCCCGCTAACCTCAAATGGAAAAATAGACCGCCAAGCATTACCAGCACCCGATGAAGTAAAACCAGAAATACAAGGATTCGTTGCGCCTACTACTCCAGCAGAAATAGCACTAGCTAAAATTTGGTCTGAGTTACTTGGAGTGGAAAAAGTCAGCATTCACGACAATTTCTTTGAACTGGGGGGAGATTCTATTATTAGCATTCAAGCGATCGCGAGGGCAAATCGAGTAGGATTAAGGCTAACTCCCAAACAAATCTTTGAACATCAAACTATCGCCAAATTAGCCGCTAACGCAGAACCTTCTACTAAAATTGAATCGGAACAAGGTTTAATAACGGGTTCAGTTCCTCTAACACCCATCCAGCGTAGCTTTTTCGAGCAAGATTTACCTCAACCGCACCATTGGAATCAATCGGTTTTACTGGAATTGAATCAAAAGATCGATCCCAAACTGTTACCGAAAGCGGTGCATTGCTTGCTGCAACATCACGACGCGCTGCGTATGCGTTTTTGGCAAGAAGCGGACGGTTGGCAAGCATCGATTAGTGATTCTAACCGACAAATGTCATTTACCTGGTTAGATTTATCGGATCTTTCAGAAAAAGATCGAACAGCAGCGATTGAAGCAACCTCGGCACGAGTACAGACAAGTTTAAACTTGTTAGAGGGAGAAATAGTAAAAGTCGTTCTGTTTGATTTGGGTTGCGATTTCCTGCGGAAGCGCTACGCGGATCGCGCGGATCGTTTGCTAATTGTTATTCATCATTTAGTTGTAGATAGTGTTTCTTGGCGAATTTTGTTGTCGGATTTGCAAACCGTCCTAGAACAACTTAGCCGCAGTCAAGGAGTACAACTACCAGCTAAAACTACTTCCTTCAAGCAGTGGTCTGAAAGTTTACAAGAATACGAACAAATACACTCAGAAATAGAATACTGGCGAATGGGCAAAGCCCACGCTACGCGATCGCAACAGCAACTTTCTCCTCTACCAAAAGACTACCCACAAGGCGCTAATACCGTCGCACAGACTCGCGTAGTGTCTGTGTTTTTAAGTGAGGCTGAAACGCAAGCGTTACTCCAACAAGTCCCCGCCAAGTATCATACGCAGATGAATGACGTATTATTAACGGCGCTTGTGCAAACTTTTGCACGGTGGACAAGAGAATGTACGCTTCTCGTCAATTTGGAAGGACACGGAAGAGAAGATATTATTTCAGGAGTAGATTTATCGAGAACTGTAGGCTGGTTTACTACTGTGTTTCCAGTGTTATTGAATCTGGAAAATACATCTTCTGTTGGCGATGCGTTAAAAAGTATCAAAGAGCAACTGCGGAGTATTCCTAATCGAGGGATTGGTTATGGAGTGTTGCGATATCTCAGTGGCGAGAGTGGAGTCAGCGAATCTCTCACTATGATGCCGCAAGCGGAGGTGTGTTTTAACTATTTAGGACAATTCGATCGCGTTTTGCCAGATTCGTCTCTATTTAGTTTTGCCCCAGAGTCTTATGGTGCAACGCGCAGTCCGTTAGGAAATCGCCGCTATCTCATCGATATCAATGGATTTGTCAGCGAAGGAAAACTACAACTCAATTGGGCTTATAGTAAAGAAATTCACCAGGAAGCAACTCTACTAAGCCTAGCTGAAGGGTTTATCGAAGCACTACGCGACATTATTACTCATTGCCAATCTACTGAAGCTGGAGGCTATACACCTTCCGATTTTCCGCAAGCAAATTTAAATCAAAAAGAACTGGATCGCTTTTTGGCAAAAATCGATAGAGGGAGTGAGAAGAAAAGTTAATGAAAACAGAAAACATTCAAGATATCTACCAACTTACACCACTACAAAAAGGAATTCTGTTTCATAGTTTGTATGCTCCCGAATTGGGACTGTATATTATCCAGATTCGTTATAGCTTGCGTGGAAGGCTTAATATTAGCGCTTTTGAGCGTGCTTGGCAACAAATAATAGAAAGACATACGGTTTTGCGTACTAGCTTCTACTGGGAGGATATCGATAATCCCTTACAAGTTGTATACAAGCAAGTAAACTTACCTTTAAAACAATACGACTGGCGAGACATAGAACCAGTCGAACAGCAACAACGATTAAATGAGTTTATTTTATGCGATCGCAAACAAGGCTTCGATCTTTCTCAAGAATGCTTAATGCGTCTCACCTTAATTCGTTTGGGCGATGATGTTTACGAATTTATTTGGAGCAAACACCATCTTATTATGGATGGCTGGTCGGTTCCAGTCGTACTAAAAGAGTTCGTGCAAACTTACGAAGCGTTTGCTAAGGGGCAACATATTTCTTTAGAACCCAGTCGCCCTTTTCGAGACTACATTGACTGGCTACAACAACAGGATATATCTAAAACGGAGGCATTTTGGAGGCAAACACTGAAAGAAGTAAAAGAGCCTACTTCTCTTAAGAACCTAGAAATTGACAACGTTTGCGATCCGCGTAGCGCTTCCGCAGGAAATCGCAAAGAACGATACGATGAGGAACAAATTAAGCTATCAACAGCCACTACAGCAGCATTACAGTCTTTAGCAAAACAGCATCAATTGACCTTAAATACAATCGTACAGGGTGCGTGGGCTATATTACTCGGTCGTTACAGTTGCCAAAATGAAGTCGTTTATGGCTGTACGGTTTCTGGTCGTCCAGTTGAGTTAGAAGGAATAGAATCAATGGTGGGGGTGTTTATTAACACCTTACCAATTTATGTAAAATTAGACTCCCAACAGTTCCTCGTTACTTGGCTGCAACAGTTTCAAGATCGGCTAGTACAAGCACGACATCATGAATACACTCCTCTGACAGACATTCAAGGATGGAGTGAAGTCCCGCGAAGCTTGCCTTTATTTGAAAGCATTGTCGTCTTTGAAAACCAACCAGTCACTCAATTTTTGCAGGAATGGAAGGGAAATATAGAAGTTCGAGATTCTAGCCTTTTTTATAAAACCAACTATCCCCTTACTGTAGTTGCGTATCCAGGATTAGAGTTAGTAATTGCCATTTCTTTCGATTTTCAACGCTTTGACAGTCAGACGATTATGTCAATCCTCAAGGATTTTGCTATTTTGCTACAAAACATGGCAAACAATCTGCAAGTGCGCCTTAAAGATATAAGGATACTTTCAGAAGAACAGCAACAGAGAATTTTGAGATTAGAAAAAGAAGCGACTTTTAATTTTGCTGTCTGCAATTAAATAAAATAGAGACAAAGGAATTATATGAATATATTTGAAGTACGCGAATCAAACGTTAGAAGTTATTGTAGAAATTTTCCCGAACTATTTCATAGAGCTAAAGATGCTCTAGTTTATTCAGAATCGGGTAAAGTGTATATTGATTTTCTTGCCGGAGCAGGAGCTTTAAATTATGGACATAACAACGATTATATAAAACAAAAAGTTATATCTTA
>JALOOL010000040.1 GCA_025454425.1 Hydrococcus sp. Prado102
TATTTTCATTTAAGAGAAGTGGATAATGGTTGAAAGCTATACGGGGCGAGGAATTCAAAAAATGATTGCCCCTCGTTGCACGAACCTTCTATTTTCGCCTACTAAAAGAAAAATGCGAATGACTGTGATGGTGGTGATGTTCGTGATGATGGTGATGCTCGTGATGGTGGTGAGTCGAGTCAATATGGGAATGGCTACTTTGATAATCGTTGTCCGGCAATATTCGTCTGAGAAAAAGGTTAAGACCAACCATCGTTACTACGATCCCTGACAATAAACTAAGCCAAGGATAAAGCTGCTCGGGCAAAATATAGTGAGAGGCAAACAGAGCTACTACTCCCAGAACGAATACGCCCATAGTATGGGTAATTGTCGTTATCAGTCCCAAAAACAACGCATCTCTAGCTGTAGCATGAGAGCCAACTAAGTAAGCGCCAACAATGGCTTTGCCATGTCCGGGAGACAGAGCATGTAGTCCACCCCACATGAAAGCTAGCACTATCGCCACAGCTAAATTGTGAGATGAAAACCAGGAGGCATCGAAAAGATTCAATGAAAGTTCCTGACTACTAGCGCTAAATAGGTAGTTTTGTACCTGTCCGTTGTGGAAGAATGTTGCTAGACAGTGAGCGGTCGGGAGGTCTGATGAGAAAAGAGCATAACGAATTTTGAGCGATTCAATCGGTTCAGACCAGGTATAGTTCAGCTGTAAAGTACTATGAGTAACAGTAGCCGATTGTAACCAAGGAGATAGGATAGCTCTGTTGGAATGAGCTACCGTTAGCGAACCAGGATGTCCCTTGCCATTAACGAAACGGAAGCGATCGCCCAGAAAAGTTTGGAGTTTGGCTTGATTTGTGCGAACCTCATCAGGGGAAAGTCGATCGTCTCGATCGTTATCCGCAAAAGCAACTAAGCTGGTCGGTAAGGCAAGAATCACTTGGGTTTCCGTTTTTCTAACGATCGCCTTGGCAACTGACAGATCGGCTTGATGACCATAGCTGGGGAAGGTAAAGAAACCCGACATTAATAGTGCGCCCAGAAAAGAAATAATGCTGAATTTAAATAGATTCCACGGCTTTGTCATCTTTGATGCTTGGTGAATATTTAAAGATTGAGAAGGAGTACAAACACTAAACGACTACTGGTTGTCTGACAACTGAATCGAATCGAAGGTATTTCCGAAGCGACTCAGAGATCGGACGCAAATCGCGGGGTTGTGAGATTGGTCGGAACAATCCATCAATTTCCCACCGCTTATCGTCTAAGCTAATAGCCCAAGCATTCAGCCAAACCGATGATGGAAATTCAGCTAACTTCTCTGGCATCGTATCCTCTAGCGCCATTAAAAAGATTACCTGAGCTAATTCCTCAAACATTTGTATGCTTGCAATGTGATCTTCGATCAGTTCAAGTTCGGTTTTGTTGGTCTTTAAATTGCGCGCACGTAGTTCTTTAATAAAGGGGATTTCCAGGTAATCGATGAACTCATACGATCCCCGCTGCAATGACTTAACTTTCCAATCTAGAAATAACTTATTCACTCGATGGGATAGTAAAAAGAACTGTCCGGCACCTTTGCGAACTTTGCTTCTCTTTTGCGGGTCAAGAAATAGAGCATTAAACATCAATGGTGCGCTAAAAGCCCATGCAGACAATACATCCCAGAGGTATTTCATTGCCATGACTGTACCATTGCCAAAGCATAAGTAGGCATTGTGAATATTTGTGGTGACGCTTTCGCAGTAATTGATCGTGAAGCGATTCGCATCATCAACAACTCCTTGAGTTAACTTGCCTTGCAGGTCGAGTTCAATCATTTGAGTCGTAAGGGAATTCTCAAAGCCAATCAAATCTGTACCAGGAGAGTAAAATGGATCGGCAAATACGCCAGCTACGCCTACACAAGCCCAGCGATCGCTTGAAAAGACTTGCTTGGATGAATAACTATACTGAGGAATCTTGTGAAAGTCTAATGGTGGCTTCTCTTTGAGATGAGCAGCTAATATGGGTTCGTGTTCTTCTAACCAACGGAAGGCTTTCTCATAGGTATGATAGGTTCCAAAAGGATGAACCTCTTCATGAGTGACGATTCCAACACTCGTAAATCCGGTAGACAAAGGAATTAACCAGACCCAATATCCCTCACCGCACAAATGGTTTGTAGAATAATAACGTTTTTGATTCGGAACGCGATCGTGCCACTCTGTTTCAGTGCTGGGAACAAAATCGCTTAGATCTAAGCGACCATCGACTCGAAACCATACAGCACTAAATTTGGGATTGTTCGGTCTATCAAAACCTAATTTCTTTTGCAGAAATCGACGACGACCCATCGAATCGATGACCCAACGAGCTTGAATAACTTGAGTTGTTTTTGTATCTCCTTGGGTGTAAATAACTTGGTGCAACTGTTGTGGTTCGGAAGCAAGATTGATGTCTTTAACCGAGCAGTTCTCGATTAATTCCATACCCGCATCAACATTAAACTGGCGGAGATCGTTCTCAAACTTTCCGCGATCGATTTGATAAGAATTAGGCAAATGATATTGTGACAGTCCAAGTTCAGGTCGCTTGTGAAAAGGACCGCGCGTATCGCCAAAGAAATAGCGCAGCCCCAGTTTATGAAGATGGTGTTCCTCGAAATAATCCGTTAGCTGAAGTACGTTAGCTAAATAGAAAGCACCTACTTCTACCGTTGATTCGCCAACCTTAAAACCCGCTTCCGGTAAAGGACGCGCTAATCTGTCAAGCATTGCAATTGAGAGGTCGGGCATTTTTAGCTTTAGCTGTCGCGCTAGAGATAGTCCAGCTAGTCCCGAACCGCAAATGACAACATCGTAAATACTCTGGTTCATAACGAATCTCCTTTTTATCTGATGTCTCAATTCTGAAAACTCAACAACGTTTCTGTGCTTCATCCAAGCAAGTCTTTAATTTCTGTGCTAAGACCTGCACGTGAGGCTCGTGAAAAATAGAATAGTGATCGCCGGGAACATCATGAATCTCTAAACCCCCGCTTATTATTCCGCCCCAACCCTGTTGAGGATCTCGGTTATACCAATCTTCAGATGTAGGCAGATAGGGTCTTTTAAACGAAGCTGGTTCGCTTGCTCGCATTAAGGTAACTCGACCTGGATACACTTGCGCTCTGTACCCTCTTTTCGCTTGCATATTCGCCTCAGCAACCAATTCTTTAGATAGATGCTGGGGTAAAGAACGACCTAATTTTAGGTAGAGTTTGCTACCGATCTCCTGTTGCTTTCTGCGAAGAACGTCACTCAGGTCATCGAACATCGATTTGGAGATGCCAAGCTTTAGCAAATACGACCAATAGTGCTGCCATCGAAAGGAAAGCCGTGGAAAACAATCTAGTCCAAAAGTGTCAAACATCACTACTAAGGCTACTTCTTGTCCTTGTCGGCGCAGTTGCTGGGACATCTCAAAAGCCACCGTTCCTCCCATAGAATTGCCTCCTAAGAAGTAGGGTCCTTCTGGCTGAAGCGTCCGTATTTCATTGATGTAATGGGCTGCCATGTCTTCTATGCGAAAGTAGGGTAGCTCTTTTCCGTTTAACCCCTTGGACTGCAACCCATAAAAAGGTCGATCCGATCCCAAATAATGAGCTAGTTTTCGGAAATTTAAGACATTTCCTTGCTGTCCGTGGATGCAAAAGAAAGGAGGTTGGGTTCCACTCGTTTGGATTGGGACTAAAGAAGACCAAGATACTGACTCCCCTTCCTGAGCGAGCGTTTTAGCCAGAAGCTCTATCGTTGGTGCTTGAAGCAGGGTTGTTAAAGGAAGGGTTTTGCCAAATGTCTTTTCCACTTGGGCAAACAAATTCATTGCTAGTAATGACCCTCCCCCTAACTCGAAGAAGTTATCTTTTACGCTAACCGACTGAATCCCTAAAATCTGCGCCCAGATCTGGGTAAGTTGGAGTTCTAAGGGATTTCGAGGGGCTATATAAATCCTTTCTGGCTTGGAGCTTATCTGGTTTAATCTTTTCTGTTGCAACTGTTGCTGTTCGGCTTCGCTCAAAGGCAGCAGTTGAGAAATCGGCTGTTCGGGGTTGGTAACGGCGTTTTCTAGTACAGTTTGAAAGCGATCTAGCATCTGGGCGATCGCCGTCTCGCTAAACAGATCCGCGTTATATCTTAAGATGGCAGTTAATTTATCTGTTTCTTCCAACAAATACAGATACAGATCGAAATCCGCCGCCCCACCGTCAACCTCTAGCGTCTCCACAGCTAATCCAGACAACTCCAAGCCATATACGCCCGTGTTTTGAAGACCAAACATAATCCGAGACAATGGAGTTTGAAGTAAATTGAGGGACTTGACCAACTGCTGTACTGGCAAGTCTTGATGGGCATAGGCTCCTGATGCTACCTGACGTACTTGTCCTAACAAGTCTCGAAAGCTAGGATTTCCCGAAAGGTCAGTCCGTAAGATAAGTAAGTTGACAAAATAGCCGATGAGTTCCTTAACTTCCTTGCGATTGCGATTGGCAATGGGACTACATAGGAAGATATCGTCCTGTTCTGTATAGCGATGCAGTAAGACTTTGAATGCAGCTAACAACACAACAAAAAGCGTTGTTCGCTCCTGACGGCTCAATGCTTTGAGTTCTTTGGTCAACTCCTCTGGTAATACTAGCTTTTGGCAAGCTCCTTTGCGAGTTTGAGAGGCTGAACGAGGAGAGTCTGTAGGAATTTGCAGTTCGGAGAGATGATTGCCGAGTTGTCGCTTCCAGTAACCGAGCAGCACCTCTAGAAACTCTCCCTGAAGCCACTTACGTTGCCAAACGGCAAAGTCAGCATATTGTATGGATAAATCGGGAAGTACAGAAACTTTACCCGTCGAGAAAGCCTCGTAAAGGGTTGACAATTCCTGAAACAAAATCCCTTTAGACCAGAAATCAACAGCAATGTGGTGAACGACAATCAGCAGTACATATTCCCCTTTTCCCAAATCCAGCAAACTAACCCGAAAAAGCGATCCTTGATTCAAGTCAAAGGGTTGCTCGACTTTCTCGCCGATTAAGTGCATTATCTTTGCTTGTTGCTTATGTTGAGGGATTTCTCCCAACTTTTCTGTCAATAAATCAACAGTCAATTCAGGATGAATAATTTGAACTGGCTTTCCCTCCACCACTGAAAAAGTAGTACGCAAAGCTTCATGCCGCCGCAGAATCTTATTAAGACTTTGCTCTAAGGCGGATACATTTAGCGATCCTGTAATCCGAAAAGCAAAGGGCATATTGTAGGCAGAAGACTTATTCGGTGCTAATTGGTCGAGAAACCATAACCGTTCTTGAGCGAAAGACAAGGGAATGCTATCCTCTCGTGGCACTGCTACTAAAGGTGGAGCTTGGTTTTGCAAGCTTATAACGGTTGCGATCGCCTGCCAGAAGTCTTTTGAGGCATCTTCTGAGTGAGTTTTGGATAGAGTTGTCCCTGAAGTCGGGCGATCGCTCTGAGGGATTTGCTCGTTACTAAGAGATGATTTGAATGACATAATAAGATTGTTGTGAAGCTTCCAATGGCAACTTCATCAATTTGAGGTGTAGTACATCAAGAAATTAGTAATTTTTCTTGTTCTGCACCATTTCAACAATTGTTGAAATGGTTTGAAAGTTTTCAAAGTTAAGCTCATAACTTTCTAGCTTAATATCGAAAGCTTCTTGCAGATTTGAGATTAAAGTCATCGCGTTGATTGAGTCTAATCCCAGGTTAAAAATATCAATGTCGTCGTTAATTTCTTCGATGCCAATATTTGGCAATAACTCAGAAATAATGCTTTTAGTCTTTTGCTTTAGCTCTTCAACCATGGTTAATTTTCTCGCCTATTACTGATGTTTGCAAATTGCCGAAATCATGCCGTGTCTCTTAATTAATGCCGTAGGAAACTCTATCCTTTGCTTGTCATTAAATTGCGAACTGGAGTTCCAGATACAACGATTCCACAAGTCAATAACTTGACTTTTCTATCCGCACGCAACCGTTCATAGGCAGATAGAATAATTTCCTCAGTCTCTTGCCAATTAATGCATTTATCGGTGACAGAGACACCATATTTCAATTGGCTCAAATCGTTAGGAATTTTTTGATTCCCTTCATATAAGTTAGATTCAATCATCATGCCAACAATGGATTGATTTCCATCGAGGATCTGTTGAAGAACATCATTAAACGCAGCAACCTGTAGGTTATGTTGTTTATAAGAGTTGCCATGGCTGCAATCAATGACAATTCTTTTTGGTAACTGAAGCTCTTCTAATTTCTTTTCTACCCAAGCCACTGTTGCTGCATCAAAATTGGGATTTCCTCCCCCTCCCCGTAAAATGAGATGACCATCAACATTTCCTTTGGTTTGGAAAATCCTAATCTGACCGATTTGGTCGATTCCTAAAAAACGGTGAGAAGTTCTTGCGGCTTGAATGGCATCTAGAGCCACCTGAATATTGCCATCCGTACTATTCTTAAACCCTACTGGCATAGACATACCACTTGCCATTTCACGATGGGTTTGAGATTCAATCGTTCTAGCTCCAATTGCCGTCCAAGAAACTAATTCAGATAAATACTGGGGAGTGACTGGATCTAAGCTCTCTGTTGCAGCAGGAAGTCCGAGTTCGGCAATTTTAATTAATAACTGACGAGCCGTTAATAACCCCTTTTGCACGTCGAAAGAACCATTGATATCGGGGTCGTTGATTAACCCTTTCCAACCTACAGTAGTTCTGGGTTTTTCAAAGTAAACTCTCATGACAATCAGAAGTTTATCTGCGACCTTGTTGGCAAGGGGATTCAATTTTTCTGCATATTCCAAAGCCGCTTTTGGATCGTGGATAGAGCAAGGACCGACAATAATAAATTGTCTGGAATCTTTACCCGTCAAAATATTTTGTATGGCTTCTCTACCTCGTAAGACTGTTTCTATAACAACTTGGGTCAGAGGTAGCTGCTCTTTCATTTGAGTTGGGTTCATTAAAACCCTTGAAGACTCAATATTAGTGTCGAGTAGTTGGTTAAGGTTCATAGTGCTTATTTTTCTGTGTTAGATAAGTTCATCGCGCGATCGCTCGACTCATAATTAATCAGAGCCTCAGAAAAAGTTGCACTACATTAAAACAACTAGCCCGAATCCTTTAAATGCTCTAAACCAAATGTTTTCTGAGAATTTTACCGAGGGGGCTTTTAGGAATCTCATCGCGAAACTCCACAATCTTTGGCACTTTGAATTCTGCCAGACGCTCTTGACAATAAGAGAAAATTTCCTGCTCCTGAAACGCTTCTGGCTCATTGGGAACAATAACGGCTTTGACGATTTCGCCCGAATGAATTTCTTTTACCCCGACAACAACCGCTTCCTTAACTTTCGGATGGGTTACTAAAATATCTTCTATCTCAATGGGATCGACCTTGCGACCACCAGTATCGATCAAGATTTTTTTCCTCCCAGTGATGTAAAGTCGTCCTGCTGCATCAAATTTGCCTAAGTCACCTGTAAAAAAGGCTCCATCTTTGAATGCTTGTCGATTAAGTTCCGGTAGGTTGTAATATTCGTTGGTGAGAGTTGGACTTTTAATGACTACTTCGCCAATTGCTCCAACCGCTAACTCATCGCCATGCTCTCCAATAATCTCAATCTTGACATTCTTTAGCGGAGCACCTACAGAATTCCAAGTTGCTTCAGAATTTTCATCCAAATTGATAGCAACAGCACCTGCCTCTGTGCAACCATAGAGTTGTCGGACGGGAACGCTAAAACGTTTGAGAAATTTATCGAAAACATCTTTTCCGAGAAAGTTGCCAGCAGAAAAGCATAACCTCACTGTCGATAAGTTAGCGCGATCGCTGGCAGGGGATTCAGCCATTGCCTTGAAGATATATGGCACGCCAGGGAGAATTGTAATTTTCTCTGTTTCTATGAGGTCTAATATCCTTGGAACTTTAAAGACAAATGGCACTTCTACTGATATGCCATTTTGCATCGATTGCTCCAAAATGACTAGTGTTGCTCCATTGCAGGTAGCCGCTAGGAGACAGTTACCCAAACCGTGAGCGTGATACAAAGGCACGACACACAAAATGTTGTCGGATGAAGTAACTTTGGCGGTTTCCGCGAAACTTATCGCTTCATAGTAGAGGTTTCTTTGGGTTCGACCGACTCTTTTCGGTCGTCCGGTAGACCCAGATGAATACTGATAAAGCACATCGTCGCTAGTGGGCAACGCAGGTTCGTCCTCCGTCTTCTCCAAAAGAATCAAATCGTAGAAGTATTTGGCGGGAGGATGGATTTTATCGACGACAATTAATTGTATGGCTCTATCGGAATCAGAGAGGGCTTGTTGGCAAAGATCGGCCCGCTTAGAATCTGTAATAATGACGCTAACATCACTATCAGCGAGGTAATAACCAACTTCTTCTGTTTTGAATAGATGATTGAGAGGCAACACAATGCCATTGAGCTTGGCGATCGCATAAAATCCAATGACGAACTCAGGGCAATTAGGCAAAAGAAGCGCAACACAATCCCCTCGACCGACACCTATTGAATTTAAACCTCTGCTAAAGCCTTCAACTTTCGTATTAAGCTCCTGATAGCTCATTGTGATGTTGTCGCAGACAATAGCTGTTTTCTCAGGATGATTCGATACAGCTTTAGCGAATAATTGGGTCAGCATTTTGACACCTCAAAAAACTCAAAAACAGCAATCGAAAGCACTGCTAAATTTCCAAAAAATTTAGAGACTTTTTAGAAAATAACTTTCGGGAAATTTTTCGGTAATCATCATAACGGATTTACGATTAGTCACTACCCGATAGGTGCGAGAGAGCATCTCATCAGATGGCTCAATGTTAAAATAATCGGCTAAGTCGCCTGCAAATTCTTTTTTAGAATCCAAAATCTCTTTGAAGGTTTCTACTCTTTGTTCAAACCAAATTTTGCCAATGGGTACTTTAGTCTCTAACAGAGCTTTTCTAAATTTTTCTTCCAGTTTTTCTGGAACAACGATAGATTCTGCATAAACAACATTTTTTCGGCTAATTTTTCCTTGAAGCAGAATCTTTCTCACGATTACTTCTGTTCCTTCTTTTAAATCCATTGAAGGAATTTCGTGAGTTAATGAAACGAGTTGCTCGGATAGCTTGACCACTCGAATTTGCTCGAACAGATAAGCCTCTAAAATATCTGTAACAGTTCCATCTGTTGTTAGCAAAATTCTCTGAAAAGTACTCAAGACAGACGGATCGATATGATTGCGAGTTAAAGATTCCTGAAGATCGTTTCTTAAGAGAGAACTAGGCAATTTAGTTTCGTTCTTTGTATTTGCAACCGTTGACAAAGATTTATTTTGGACGTTCATTGTCTTTAATTCCTCTAAATGAGTACTAACTATTTGTAGTTGGAAGGCAGTAGCTTACCTCTCCGACAATGGTTATCTAACACGCCGACCGAAACGTAAAGCGATCGCGCCAGAACCGTGTTGAATTATCATCAACAAGCCTCCAATGATTGCCAAATTTTTTAAAAACTGAGTTTGCTGATTTGGATCGGAGAAATCAGTATGAAAAATTAATGTCGCTGGGATGAGAAATAGAGCTAAGGCTGCTGCTCCCCAACGTGCCTGGATTCCAAGCAAAAGAGAGATTCCGCCTAAAAGTTCTACGGCGATTGTCATCGCTAAGAAGATGCCTGTTAAGGGTAAGCCGTGGGCTGCCATGTATTCTTGCGTTCCAACGGGATTTAGAATTTTGCCTACTCCTGTCCAGATAAATAAAACCGACAGAAAAATACGTGCAATCAGAGGAAATTGATTGCGAGTGGCATAGAGTCCAGTTCTAGAATGAAATTCTTCACGACCTTCACTTAGATCGAGAGCATTAAGATTTCTTGGTTCCATGGTTATCTCCAAGGTTTACATAGACAATTTGCAGTCCGCAAACAAGCTACTGAGATAATTCTTTCTACTAAGCGAACTAGTAGTTGTTTTCGTACTTGAGTAGCGAATTTTCTTCGGGAAATCTTGTGAGTGCGATCTAGATTTTTCTAGAACGCCATAGAAAAGCTGCACTCCAGCCAAAAATACCTAGCAACCCCCATCCAGAGAAGGGTTCCGATATAGATGGCGAAGAAAACCTGTCTCCTGGTATACCTGTCTCGGCAATAAAATTCTCAAGTCCCGGCAAGGTACTAAATAATAGCGTCTGTGCTGATTCTGCCCCTGAGTTTTTGAGTGCATAGGAGTTCCCCTCTGGCAGATAGACAAAGGTGTCAGGGGGTGCCGTAAAAAGTCGATCCTCTAACTGGAATGTTACATTTCCATCTAGGACATAGAATGCTTGGTCAACTGGTGAAGAGATGAGAGGTTCAGTTTCTGACTGAGGTGGGACGAATACATCAAATAGAGATAATAATCCTTTTGTCTGTGCGCCAGTAGCCACAAAACTATAATTATCCCCGCCTAGCCAAAAAGCTTGACGTTGTGGATCGGGGTATAATTTTGGAAAATCATCTGGCGTATATCCATTCGTGAGAGTATAGGTATTATTTTCCCCAGTGGTAAGAACTGCCTTATTTTGTAGTAGCCCAACACTCGTCCCATTTGTTGGTTTGGTTAAAGTTAGGGTAACTTTTCGATTCTCTCCGATATCGGTCAAAGGAATAGGGACTGTCTTAATTCTCTCTCCATCGGCAAAAGTGACTGGGATTTCAGTTTGACTTTGGTTATCGAAGCCTTCAGCCGATTCATAGCTTAGAGCAATTGTGGCACTAATTTCTCCCTCGACTTCACCAGGACGGTAAATTTTAACTTCAGGGATGCCCTCCTTCGTAAGATTGTATTGGTCGGGAGCAATAATTAATGAATCTGGAGTTTTGATACCAAACTGATTGAAAGTATTAGAAACTCTTCCTAAATCGGCGGAGTCTGGAGTTTGAAGGGGAGGAGGAGAAGTTGGTGTTCCAGGCTGACCTAATGTCGTGAAAAAGTCTTCAATTCCTGAAGGAATGACAAATTCCAAGTGGCGTGCCGGAGTAGTTTCCTGATTGTTGAAGGCATGAAGAACATTTTTAGGCTTAGAGATAAACGTTCCGGGGGTGGCGGTAAAGACTGTATCTCGAAGTTGGTATGATATTTCCCCTTCTAAAACATAGACAAACTCATCTTCTTTGGTGTGATAATGTGGGATGGGTCCGCCGGCAAGTGTAGTAAAGTCAAACAGCGATATCTGCCCGTTCGTATCTGCCCTAGTTGCGGCAAAAGTAGCATTGTCACTAAACAACCAAACCGATTTTCGTTGTTCGTCTGGTGGAATAATTATGGGAAGATTTGCGTTTCCTTGTCCTTGCGGTGGGACTGAGAGAGAATAGGGATCGTGAGAGTGACCGTAGAGAACCATGTGAGCTTCTACGCTAGATTCTAGCCCTAATGTAAATAGCAAGGAACCGGACGCGCCAAGTAGAACGAGTTTTTGACTGACAATCATATAGATAAAAACTCCTCCTTCTTGAATAATATTGTCGATTTTTAGGGCACTTTTGCTAGTTCCTCGCTCTGGATAACTATTCTTTTTATTACTCTCAAAAAATTTAAGCTTACAATCTATAATAACTATAGAAGAATCATCAAATTTTGTCGGTATTGCTTATTACAAAAAACAGGCAAAATCTAATGATTTTTGAGAAAAATTGGTGGTTTTAAAAATAAAATTTTTTCAAAGGAACAAAAAAAAGATTAGTGTTGAGATTAAAAAAATAAGGGTAAAATAAAAATTAAGCGGTCTAGTTTTCGTTCTACAGTCTCGTGATATCTGAGAAGAAATAAAATCCTAAGTCTTCGACCTTGGCGATCTTTTTACCATTTGATGACCGAGCAGTGAGAAGCTGGTCGATCTGAATCGCACTAAGTCTTTTTTTGATAGGAGTCACTAGGTTGCTTTTTTGAGGTCGGGGCGCATAAACTCAAACCATCTTTAAACATCCCTTTAGCATGTAGTTCAGTGCGATTCGTTCCTGACGAAGTTGGGCTAAAACCCGTATAAATCAGGGCTTCCGAGGGATATATACCACGGATGATAACTGTCCTTGAGATGAAGGTGCAAGGGGTGGCTTATGAGGTAGATCCAGACTTAGCGGGAGAAACCGTCGTTCTTTGGTGGGAATTATTGGACAATGAGTGATACTTGTGCCTAATCGTTAAACCTATTCCAAAAACGCTAAAAACTAACAAGCCTAAAGGATAAGATGACTCAGGAACTGGCGTTGTTTGAATAACTGCCCGATTTCCTAACAGTCCAATGTAAGTTCCATCTGTGGGATCTTTCAAGGTTAAATCGATAGTGCTGCTACCTTCGGGCAAGAGAATGTTCACATTTGTATAATTTTCTCCAACCCCAACATTAAATGGAATTTCAGTGCCATTGCTTAGAGCAATAATACCGCCAGCTAGCTGTTCAGTCGCGCCAGTGCGAACCACCTTTACGGTTGCAATAGAAGTTTTACCATCTATAGAGTATGTAAGATCCTCAAACTCCAGTGCGCTTACGAATTCAAGTCCGTATTTCCTTCCAGAAGCTACTAGTTCATTAGGATCGTAAGGGGGTTAGTAGTGAGCTATTCTTTAGTAACTCCTGGTATTCTGTTATGGCTGACGAGGAATGAACGTGATTAGAGAAAACAAGATGAGCTTCCACTTTAGCGCTCATTCCAAAAGTTAACAGCAAAGAACCAGTTAAACCAATTACGGAAAATTTTGTTCTAGACATTAGGTGAATACTACTCCAATCTTTTTATGTCTTTTCCTCTTAGTGTTTTTGCAACTCTTACTTTCCTCGCCTAAAACCGAAAACCACCATCGGCTGCGATAATTTGCCCAGTAACCCAAGCTGCATCGTCAGAAACCAGGAAAGCAACTACACTAGCGATTTCATCAGGTTGCCCTAAACGCCCCAGCGGAGTGCGTGACAAAATATACTGTGTTGACTCTTGTGTATTAACTGTTTGTGCTAGCTCGGTATCGGTTGCACCTGGTGCGACAGCATTTACCGTGATTTTGTGGGAAGCTAGCTCTGCGGACAAACTTCGGGTAATGGTATCAACAGCGGCTTTAGTTGCACTATATACTGTCGCTCCCAATGGTGGTGTTCTAACGACCATTGAACTGATGTTGACAATTCGACCACCGTTAGTATCAAATAGGCGAACAGCTTCTTGACAAGTTTGAATCAATGCATAGACGTTGAGATTGAACTGTTGTTGGACGTGTTTCTCATCAATTTTATCGATCGTTGCAAATTCCGCAGTACCTGCGTTGTTGACCAAAATATGAAACTTTCCATAACATTCAAGGCTTTTGGCAAACAAATTCCTAACTTGTGCTGCATCAGACAGATCTGCTTGAATTGCTATTGCTTCGCCACCAAAATCTTTGATGAACGCGACGACTTCGTTTGCTGCGTCAGCATTCTTAGCGTAGTTAACAATGACACTAGCCCCTTCTCTCGCAAGCCGCTTGGCAATGGCAGCCCCAATACCACGAGAAGAACCAGTAACTAAAGCAACTTTTCCAGATAACCCAAACATAATTTATTTACCTATAGAACTCATTAGATTTGAAGAAATTGATGTAAAGATCTCAAAAGGGTTCTATAGATGATGAGCTTTTCCAGTCTCTATTTCCGTTTTTGCACGGATCTCGGCGATGATGCCTTTTTGGAAAGCAAGCTGCTACATCTAGTCTTTATTTCTGTGACTTAAACGGTGTGAAATCTGGCAATGGCAATGGTACTGTTACCCCTTTTTGCACGGCGGGTCTGGCTGCGATTCGGTCAAACCACGCTTTCACGTTTGGATATGCATCAATAGTAAAACCTTGGTGAGTCGAACACCAAAGCCAACCAAAGTGAGCTATATCAACAATAGAGTATTCGTCGAGAAAGTATTTTCGATTGGCAAGCATATTTTCCATAACCGCCGTTAGACGTTCGCCCTCTTTTAAATATCTCTCTACAGCGTATGTCGGTTTCTCGGTGGCGAATAAAGAGAAATGCGCTCTCTGTCCAAACATTGGGCCTATAGATGCCGCCTGGAAAAACAAAAGCTGAATGCCTTTCCAGCGTTCATGAGAATCTTTCGGAAAAAGCTTACCTGTTTTCTCGGCGAGATAGAGCAAAATAGCATTTGATTCGTAGATTGTTTGACCTGCTTCATAGTCAACGATGACAGGAACCTTAGAATTAGGGTTAAGCGCAACAAATGCTGGTTTGAACTGCTCTCCATTCCAAACGTCAACAATCTCTGTCTTGTACGGAAGACCAAATTCTTCAAGTGCGATGCTAATCTTATGCGGATTTGGGGAGCCGTGGGCATAAAGCGTAATCATAATACTACCTCACTAAAAAGAAAGTCAAACAAAGTTAAGTAACATGGACTTGCACGGCGCGATTAAAATTTACTGTTCGCTCCAGCTAACTTACTACCTGATAAAGCTACTTCTTTCGTTGCAGCACGCGCTTTGGCAATGGATTGATTTCGCGTACTCTCATCGTTAACGATTGGATTCAAACGATCTGCATGAATGAAATGTATATCGGCAATCCCGATGAATTTAAAGATTGTTCTTAAGTAAGGCTCCTGATGGTCGTATGCAGCCAATGGAGTTTCAGGACGAAAACTTCCGCCACGTGCGGTGATTACAATGATTTGCTTGCCAACAGCCAATCCTTCAAAACCATTGGCATCGATTGTGAATGTGCGACCGACCCGAACGATCTGATCGATGTAGGCTTTGAACGTTGAGGGGACGCTGAAGTTGTACATGGGAATTCCAAATACACAAATATCAGCCCTCAGAAACTCATCCACTAACTCATCGGAGATTTTGAGAGCAGCAGCTAATTCAGGGGAGCGTTGCTCTGGTGGCGTGTATGCCGCTGCAATCCATTCTTCGCTCACAGGGGGGATAGGGTTACGCCCTATGTCTCGATACATCACGGTTTCGTCAGGATGGGCAGCTTGCCATGCTGTAACAAATTCTTGGGTTAGCATCCGAGTGACCGATTGATGACCGTTCAGAGTTCCAGGAAACGAGCGAGGACTGGAATCAAGATGAAGTAAGTGAGCCATCAATTTACCTCTTAATTGATACACTTAAGACTGTAGTTAGGAAAAATTGAATTAACAATGATGAAAAGTTCATATTTGATGTTCAATCGTTCAGAAAGCGGAGATATTTAACATGGATGCACTGAGCGAAGTGTTTAAAACTGTTTGTCTCGAAAGGACAACCTGTTATCGCATGGAATTGTCAGCACCTTGGGGAGTGCGAATGGAAGCTTTTGATGGTGCCATTTTTTTAGTGATGGTGCGGGGAAGCGGCTGGCTTGAGGTAGACGGCATCGAGACGCAACTACCATTGGTGGGAGGAGATTTGGTTTTTTTGCAGAAAGGACAAGCTCATACTTTGCGCGAATGTCCTGAAAGCCACGTCATTGATTTCGACCGTCTCCTTGATGCACAAACCGATGAAGTGCAGAAGGCTTTGCACATAGGCGGAGCGGGGTTATCCACAACTGTTATGTATGGTCGCCTGCAATTTGAACAATTGTCAGAAAATCCGCTCCTTTCTGCTCTTCCCCCCTTGATTGTAATCAGAGGTGAGGATGGACAAAAGGTGGAGTGGCTGGATATGACAATGCAATTCATGTCATCTGAAATGACGGCAAATCGCCCCGGTGCTCAAACTGTGATCGATCATCTGGCAAGTATCTTATTGGTGCAAGCAATGCGGGCGTATATTAGCAACACAGGAGATTGCGATCGCTGCTGGCTCCGAGCGTTGAGAGAGCCAGCGATTGGGGAAGCCATTAGTCTGATTCACCGTTATCCCGAAAAGTCTTGGACGGCGGAGGATTTGGCCGAGCAAGTTAGGATGTCCCGCACGGCTTTCTTTGTCAAATTTCGCGATCTTGTCGGAGAACCTCCAAACAAATATCTTACACGCTGGCGAATGCATAGAGCCAGTCAGATTCTACGACTGGAGCACATGAGTCTTAATCAAGTCGCTCATCTTGTGGGTTATGAGTCAGAAGCTGCCTTTAGTAAAACTTTTAAGCAATGGATGGGACAATCTCCCGGAGCTTATCGAAAAGAATGATGTTGTAAATAGATTGAGTTTCCTTAAATTTCGGTAGTCCCTGCAAAACTGGGTTCTGCTCGCCAACTCTTCTGACAAGTCAGCAAGACATCAACCTAACTTTCTAACTTGTTGACAAGATAGAGTAAACTAATAATTATACTCTTAACTATTTTTCCCCCCTATGCTCATCGCAGTTGCCAACCAAAAAGGCGGTGTAGCGAAGACCACCAGCGTCATCTGTCTGGGAGGATTACTAGCAGAACGCGCTAATTGCTTGGCAATTGACCTAGATCCTCAAGGCAATCTCACAACGGGGTTAGGGGTAGAATTAGCCTCCGACCAAATAAGCTGCTATGACGTAATCACAGAACAAGCTTCGGCTCTCGATGCCATCGTCTCAACTAGATCCGGATTAAGCCTACTTCCGGCAGACATTACCCTAGCATCTGGAGAAACCGAAATTCTCACCAAAGTCGGTAACTTTTATCTCCTCAAAGAGTGCCTAGAACCCGTTCTCTCCCAATTTCCCTACATCTTGATAGATTGCCCCCCATCGCTGGGACTGCTGACCGTCAACGCCCTCGCCGCCGCAGATGCTGTATTAATTCCCGTGCAATGTCAGTTTTTTGCCCTCAAAGGATTAGCCTCTCTCTTAGAAACCATCGGCAGCGTGCAAAAGCGTCTCAATCGCAACTTACAGATACTAGGTGTGCTGCCTACTATGGCAGAGAGCAACACGCTGATGACCCAAGACGTTTTAGCCTCCATTAAGAAACGCTTACCGTCTGTGAAAATCTTTGACCCCGTTCCCAAGTCAATTAAATTTTCTGAGTCAAATTTGGCTGGGGAACCAATTCATCTCTACGCTCCTGAAACTAAATTGGTAAAGCCTTATAAAGAAATCGTCAACTTAATTACGAATATTTAACTCAAGGATTTAAAAGATGGCAAAACGGAGAGCAAGACTAACCGACTCTAACGATCCGCTTAACCTCACCGATAAGGTATTAGCGGGATTTGAACAAGTTAGCCAGTCAACCAGTCAACAAGCTAACAAGTTAAACATCCAGGAAGATGACTTGTCAGCAAGTCAACAAACTGACAAGTTAACCAGTCAATCATCGTCTGCTACCGTAAAGCGATCGCATGAGGCGGATCGCCCAGCGCAATCGCCATCCCCGAATCCCCCTCTGGCTGACAAGCCAGAAAGTCAGGAATCTATCAAGCTAACAAGTCAAGAAGCTGACAATTCAACTTCTCAACTGGTTAACAAGTTAAACTTGCGGAAGTCAACCTTTCAAATCAGTGAAGCTGTGCTTGAGAAGCTCGACCAACTGCATCTCCAGCTACAGTTAGAACTGGGAAAAGCCAACGCCCCTTATAAAGAAGCGATCGTCGAATTCGCTATCGTGCAGTTATTAGAGCAAGCCAATTCTAACCGTGCCCAATTGATAGAAGCCTTACTTAAAAGACACCAAAAACGAGGATTGAACGATGATTAAGTCATCGCAGTTGAGTTGGTGCGCCATCCTTGCAGCGAGTCGGGCATAAGAAAGCCGATACAAGGATAATCTCATTACAGAAATCGGATCGCCGCTTTCTTATGCCCTAAATTTTTTGGTGGCAGGACGCGGCGGACTTTCACTTCGCGATCGCCAAAACCCAGAACAATATCCGCCGCCCCTACCACTCGCTGCCGCTCAAAAAATTTCCTCGCTGCTTTGGGGTATGAAATTAATACATTATGTAACGATGTTAAGTATTATTAGTAGTAATGATAGTATAGACAGGAATGAAAAACAAAGTGCGGGTGCAAAAATGCTATGCCTTCAATGACTGAGGAAAAGACTGTTTATTTACAACTAGAAGTGCCGGAGAACCTGCGAACTCGCCTAAAAATTGAAGCCCTTAAGCAAGGTATAACCATGCGCGAATTAGCTTACCAAATCTTAGACGAGGCATTGAAGGAATTAGAAAAGGAGGGAAAGTAAAGATCGATTCGCTTCATCCAACCAGCCGAAGTTCGCCTATGGGTGCGCGACGCTTCAAGTGCTTTCTGGAAAGTGAGGACAATGTATGTGACAACCAACAATTGGAACTAAACCCAAAAACGGAAAAAACACTAGCCTTCCCTGCCATGAGATGCGCCAGTGCCTTTCCAGATTTACGAAAGCCTAGACCTAACAATAGACTTTTTAGCTTATATAGGTAGACTTTTTAGCTTATATAGGAGCCAGGACAGAGCATAAAGCTTCAGTTCTTGACTGACCTTTTTGCTTATGTCCATACTATCAAGTTTTGAGAAAAAGTGGGTTTTTTTTAGACACTTTTCTACTTGGTAGAGCAACGGCTCCTAGAAAACGAACACCTTTACAGAGTTCATAGGAGTCAGAAAATGGCGTTTTTAAGAACGACAGACCTTTATTGCAACTATCTAAAAAATCTTGCTCGTCCCTCAACATCTCTCTTGCCTAAAAAGATTTTAGGGCATCAGTCGATAGCATCAAACCGGACTTTGAGCATGATGTTAAAGGAGGTGCAGTAATGAAACTAGGAACGTTATTGCAAGAAGTCGGTCATCCAGTTGCCTATTTTGCAGGCTTAACGCCTATCACAGGCGGGGTCGCTGCCACCTTACTGCTGTGCCAACTTTATTACTGGACGGGCAAACAACAAAACCCGGATGGTTGGATTCGCAAATCTCAAAAAGAATTCCAAGCCGAGTTAGGATTGACGCGGCGAGAGCAAGAAACGGCACGCCGACTTCTTCGGACGAAAAATCTTATTGAAGAGCGATTTGTCGGTTGTCCTCGAAAGCTAGAATTTCGTCCCAACATAGATGCACTAGAGGAAAGATGGCATTACTTCCGAGAGTGGAACGCCGAAATACCCCCGCTCCCCGATTTCAAGAAAAACAAGCAGCCAACGCACCCCTTGAATGTCGGCTCGCCTGACGAACAAGCGCAGCGCCCAGAGCAAACCACTTCCGACATTAAATGCTCAACTTCTTCAGAAGCTAGGGAGATAGAAAATGACGCAAACAACGAAAATTCAATAATGGCGGAATCCATCATTATTGAATGTACAAAAACGCCATACAAGCATGGCGAATTGCGACATACAAGCATGGCGGATTGCGACATTAATACTATATATACAGAGATTACCTCAGAGATTACTTCAGAGACTACACAAAGAAAAATGTCGGCAGTAACTGCCGACAGCGCTCTCTTAAAGGTAAAAACAAAAAAAAATAAAGAGACAGTCAACAAAGAAACGATTGAGCCAACAGTAAATATACCTACCTCTTCTCCAACAACAAATGTTTCAGAATCGCCACCGGATCTCGAACAGAAAGCCAAACCATTAAAGAAAAATTTCGCCGCCGCCAAAATTTTTTCACAGGAGAATTTTGAGAGCGAATTTTGGGCAGTTTGGCCGGGGCGTTTCAAACTTAGAGCCGACCGCACCGCTCGACGGGTCAAGGGGTCTAAAACCGAAGCGCTGGCAGCGTGGCTAAAACTCAACGAAGATAGCGAGGCTTGTCGCCTTGGGGTTTCTAAAATTGTCGCTGCCGTTGTCGTTCAAATACAAGCGAGGCAAGAAGCACGGGAAAATGGAGAATTTTTCTCTGAGTGGCCGGACGCTCATCGATGGTTGAGCAAGCGGCGCTGGCTAGACGAAATTGAAAAAATTTCAGCCGTTTCAGGAGCGGAGCAGCCGCCAGATCGATCTTCGGATTTTCAATCTTGGACTCAAGAGCGTCATGTTGAATTAGCCAAGCAGTACATTGCCGACTCCGTGCATTTCCTGCGAGAGCAGCCCTGGCATTCTAAGTGGGTAGAATTTGTCAACGATGCCTTTCCCAATTTGTTCGCCGATCTGATGCGGGGGGCAGCCTCATGAGCTATTCACCAACTTCGATTAACGGGACGCGAATTGCCAGTGCGCCCCTGCAAACAGATTACCTTCCCCCACAAAATATCGAAGCAGAAGAAGCTATTTTAGGCAACATTCTTTTCGACCCTGGCGCGATGGAGCGAATCGTTGATCTCCTGAGTCCAGAAGTCTTTTACGTCAGCGCTCACCAAGAAATCTACCGAGCCGCCTTAACCTTATTCCGCTCCTCCATGCCAACCGACTTCATGATGGTTATTAGCTATCTGACCGACCATCAAAAGCTAGAGCAAGTTGGAGGAACGGGCAAACTCGTCCAATTATTAGACCGTACCGTCTCCGCGGTCAACATCGATCGCTATGCCGCCTTAATCGTCGATAAATACCGAAGGCGGCAACTCATTCAAGAAGCCAACTCTATCGCCGCCATAGCCTACGACAACACTCTTGATTTTAAAGAAATTATTGACCAAGCCGAACAACAAATTTTTACCCTAGCCCAACCGAATTCCGCTCAAGAAGTAGAACCCGTTGCCGATATATTAATCCGCAACTTCAACGAAATCGAGCGGTATGCCACCGGAGTTGTTCAACCCGGACTCAATACCGGACTGACTGAAATTGACGACCTAACCGGAGGCTTGCAGCGTCAAGAACTGATTATTATTGGCGGCAGACCCAGCACTGGCAAAACCAGTTTTGCTACCAATCTTGCTTACAACATCGCCCTGCTACACAATCTGCCAGTAATTATTTTTAGCCTGGAGATGTCCTCCGAGCAGCTAACCTATCGCTTTCTGTCTCCCCTGGCACGGATCGAATACGAACGCCTCAAAGCCGGACGCATCTCGCTTGGTGAATTAGAGCCACTGTTTATAGCCATTAGCCAACTATCCGAACTGCCAATCTTCATCGACAATTCCTCTAACCCTTCCCCGCTTGAAATTCGAGCCAAAGTGAGACGGCTAGCCGCAAAGCACGGTCAATTGGGGTTGGTGCTAATCGATTATCTCCAACTCATGGGTCGAAGCGAGAATGCCAACCGAGTCCAAGAATTAGACCGAATTACCCGCGATCTCAAACAACTCGCCAAAGACTTCGACGTGCCAGTCATCTGTCTATCCCAGCTTCATCGCGGCGTAGAAACTCGTCAAGACAAGCGTCCTATGATGTCCGACCTCAGAGACAGTGGCGGCATCGAGCAAGCAGCCGACCTAATCGCACTGCTTTACCGCGAAGATTACTACCAAAGCGACTCCCCAGAGCGAGGAATTGTAGAAGTCAACTTCGCCAAGCACCGCAACGGACGGACTGGTGTAGTCAAACTTCTATTCGAGAAAGAATACTCTCGTTTCCTTGACTTGTACTACCGCTAACGAAACCTTCAAAAAAAGCCCCTAGAAACGATGGAACTCAAAAAAGACTTAATTTTACCACCAAAGCCTCAATTGCTCGATAAAGAGGCTTGGAGCGGCGTTAGAGCGTATAAATCTTGTTACTGTTGTCACGGCACGGGTTACGTAGTGCGAACCGAACGAGTTTTGAAATCACCGCATACATTTACCCGTCCTATTCTGTGCAAGCGCATTGGCTGTACTGCGGCTTCGCGGGTGCAAGTTGACCCATTAATTGTGGATGACCGACTCACCCCTTCTGAATGCCAAGAGTTACACGAATTGGGACTAGCTGATTGGCAGGCGGCGGACAAAAATTGGCATGAAAGTCGGCAAAAAGCGTTGCTCAAACAGATGAGCGAGGGAGCAACAAAAAGGATTGAGGAGTAAACTGCTTTACCTACAAGGAGATGAAGCTTGCCCTTTTTTTCAAAAGAATGGCTTGAATTAGTCAGTAATTATTTTGCTGTTTAAATATTCTAAAAACCTTTTAAGGTCATTAAGAGAAACTAGCCAAGTTCCCTTAAAACAATAAAATCCTTCAGCATTTCGGTACTCTTCAGGTAGAGCGATAGTAGCCTTGGTAAACACTATAACGGGAACGGGAGCTACTTTGAGTTTCTTTTCGGTTTTTAGCCAATTTGCTTGTTCTTTAATCTTATGTTCTGGGGGAATTTGACCTGGAAAAGATTTAAGGCTTTTTTTGGGACGTTTTATTCCTAAGTTTTGTGTTTTTTGGTGAACTTTTATTTGACCTTTTTTCTCAACAATTATGTAGCCATTAAAAAACAAAACAACGACGATGTTAATCAACCAAATAATTCTTTTGATTTGATTTCGTTCTTTTTTGATTTGTTCGGATTGGCTACCAGTCATAACGATATAATTTCCCTTTTAGTTACTTACTCGTTTTTTGGAGGCAGATATTTATTTTTTAGAATGACGGGAGCGATAAGGAACATCGAGTTTTGTCACAGCTTGACGCTTGAGTGCTTCGCCGCGTCGGTCGTATTTTGCCGTTGTAGCGGGATCGGCATGACCGACCAATTTTTGAACGGTTAGCAGATCGGCATTGGATTCTAATAGATTGCTAATAAACGTTCGACGGAGGTCATGAGGAGCCGCTCCCTTTACACCAGCTTGTTTTGCCCGTTTTAGTAATATATTCATTACCACCTGATCGTTCATTTGTCTAATCGTCATGCGTCCTACCTTATCAATCGGACATAATAAGGCTCCAGGAGCTTTACCTCGCCATAATAACCAATCTTTGACGGCGGCGATCGCGCCATCGGGTAAATAAGCAATTCGCTGCTTATTTCCTTTTCCAAAGCGAATTCTTAAACTCCCTGTCTTGGGGTCAAAATCGGATATCTCCAGGGCAACGATTTCACTTCGTCTTAGCCCTGCCATTAAAATTCCAATTGTCGCCGCATCCCTAAGTCCTGCTGGCGTAGGGTCATTCAAACACGTTTCCATTAAAGCAGCAATTTCATCGCCGTCCAAAGCGCGACCTCGTGGCAATCGAGTCCCCTTAATATTAGGAATATCTACCGCATCGGCATAATCTTCAGCCTCAATCAGTTTCAATCGCCTTGCTTCCTTAAGTACCCGACGCAAAGCACACAGCATCCGGTTAGCCGTAGCTGGGGCGTACTTTTCCATAAATACCGACCGCAGCGCCGCCGTATGAGAGTAGCGTAGCTTCGACCAATCTAGCGTCATGGCATCGCAGGAGCCGCAGGAGAGCACAGAAGCAATAGAATTGAGCGCCTGACGCATGGTGCGACGCGACTTGGGAGCTAACTGAGACAGGTAGACGGCGGCAGGATGAGTGGTTAAGGAAACCGCTTGTCCCATCGCCAGAGGGGAAGGAGCGAGTACGGCTAGAAATTCCGGCTCTTGAGGCGACTTTTTATTCATGGCGTTTACTCGTGCAAAGCTGAGTTTTCATAAGCGACTCGCTCGAAGTTTAAAAGTCCGAGCGGGCAAATCCCTCTTGTCGAACCAAATGTTTATGCTTTGTTGGTTGGTCATATTTATTAGGACGGGTTTATTAGGACGGGCCTTCAAAAATTGTACCAAAAATGATACAATCTCGAAATGACAGATAAACGAATTCCTGCCAAATTCTACAAAACTGAAGGAGGCACAGAACCTGTCCGCGACTGGCTTAAAAGTTTAGAGCGTATTGAACGGCTCTTAATTGGCACTGACATCAAAACAGTTGAATACGGCTGGCCCGTCGGGATGCCCATCTGTCGCCCAATGAAAAACGGTCTGTTTGAAGTCCGCACCAACCTACCTCAAGGACGTACTGCCCGCGTCCTCTTTTGTATTTATGAAAACCAAATGGTTTTGCTGCACGGATTCATCAAGAAGACACAAAAAACACCCAAGCAAGATTTAAACCTAGCATTAGAACGAAAGCGAAAGCTGGAGGCATCCACATGAGCAATAACCCCCATATTGGTTCCTCTCTTGACGATTTTCTCGAACTTGAGCGCGTCGGAGCCGAAGTAAATGCTGTAGCGCTCAAGCGAGTCCTAGCTTGGCAAATCGAACAAGCGATGGTGGAAAAGGGACTGAGCAAAACAGAGATGGCTAAGGCAATGAAGACCAGCCGCGCCGCCCTCAATCGGCTTCTAGATCCTCTCAATACTTCCGTGACCCTCAATACAATAGAGCGTGCTGCTAGGGCGATCGGCAAGCAACTGCAACTTGAATTGGTGGACGCGGTTCGTGAAAGTTAAACAGGAATGCCAAACAGATAAAGGAAGAAATAGCTCATGATTGACCACGATCGCTTGTTCAAAGAACTCCTTTCTACATTTTTTGTAGAGTTTGTCGAGCTATTTTTTCCAGAAGTGATGGCGTATCTAGAACCGGAGTCGGTGACGTTTCTCGATAAAGAAGTCTTTACCGATGTCACGGCAGGCGAACGCTACGAAACCGATTTACTGGTACAAGCAAGATTTAGAGGGCAAGAATCGTATTTTCTGATTCATACCGAAAATCAATCCACGCCAGACATTAACTTTAACAGGCGACTCTTTCGCTATTTTGCCCGTCTGCACGAGAAATTTGCCCTGCCAATTTATCCAGTAGTAGTGTTTTCCTATGACAAACCGAAAAAGCCAGCAGAAAATCGCTATCAAGTCGAATTTCCCGATTTCAAGGTGCTGGAGTTTAACTATCGGGTAATTCAACTCAATCGCCTCAACTGGCGGGACTTTCTCTCTCGACGAAATCCAGTTGCTTCTGCATTGATGGCTAAAATGCAAATAGCACCGTCCGACCGTCCCAAAGTCAAAGCCGAATGTCTGCGGTTGTTAGTGACTTTGCAGTTAGACCCAGCGCGGATGCAGTTAATTTCAGGATTTATTGATACCTATCTCGACCTAACAGAATCCGAAGAGCAAGCGTTTAGCGCCGAACTCGATAAAATTGAACCAGAACAAAGGGAGGAAGTTATGCAAATCGTAACCAGTTGGATGAGAACGGGAATCGAACAAGGAAGACAGGAAGGACGAGAAAGAGAAATTGAGTTAGTCCTGCGGATGCTAGGAGTCAAACTTGGCTCCCTCGACCCAGAAATTGAAGCGCAGATTCGAGGCTTAGAAATTGACCGATTAGAAGAATTGGGAATAGCACTGTTGAACTTTAAAAGTGCGGATGATTTAACAACGTGGTTGAAGAATTTCAAACAGCCCAATTGAATTGTCGCTTCTCTGCGGTCAACGCTTGTTCTCCTAAAAAAACTGTTTGCACTCAGGACTATTGCGCTTTTTAATCCCCTCCAAACAATCCCGACGATTCGCCTTTTCCAGCAACCACTGAGTTTGAATCGCCGTCTCTCTCAACAGTTCTCTTTCCCCTCCATAAATCTTCATCGCCCCAAAAAAACCCGTCGATAACATAACCATAGAAACAACCGCCGTCCAAAGAAACCTACCTTCCCAAGTGAAAACCTCGCTTTTGATCTTTTGGAACCACTCGACGAACGTCTGGGGACGGCTGGCGCTGTTCGACCGAATCTTGTTCTGATTCAGTCCGACTGGCAGGCTGCTGACTAACTTGTTGGTCGCTTCCACGTTCGCTGCCAAGAATGACAAAGAACTCATTTTCTGGGTCTATCCCCATTTTGAGGATGATTTCCAGAACCCGCGCCTTAATCTCCGAAGGTTTGCCCTCCAAAGCCTTATCTAACCATTGCGTCCTAGCATCCCTAGTTCCCCTGCCATTATTCGGACTTAGCTTTCTCGTCGGCATCTTCCCCTTCCCCTAATTCCTCACTAAACAGTTACCAATTATTTAGTTGTTAGTTACTAGTTATTGGGCTATCAGTTTTTGGTCGCTGTAAAACTGGGAACTGATTGAAAAACTCCAGCCGCATCAAACGCTTCATAAGCCTCCCTTAAAAACCGCTTCACCCGTTGCCTCCCAATCGAACCAAACCGCTCGTACTCCCGCGCCTCCCCAAACGATAAACTAGCTGTAGCGACCCACAATACTAAATGCTCAGGACCGCAATCACCGCTTTTTTGAGACCAGATTAATTGCAACTATGATGGTACTTGAGACCGAATAA
>JALOOL010000300.1 GCA_025454425.1 Hydrococcus sp. Prado102
TTTAACTCAAGAATAGTCATTCAATTTATACGACGCGGACAGATTTAGGATAATTAGTTATATAGAGAGCCGATATATCGTGTCTTACCAGTTACTGTTCGTTGTTAAAGGGGAGATCTATAACTTTAATAACGCAAGTTGCTAGTTATTAAGATTAAGCAACAACCGCAGGAAAATTAATTCCCCTGCTCATATATTAAGTCCGTTTAAACTCACATCTTGCACTTCTTCGCACTAGCCGCCGGAGAATTCATTCTCCGTCTTATAGATCGAGTCCATTAAAATGGACTCAAATACTTATACAGTCGTCTTTAGACGACTTTATCTATGAGGCAGCGATTTAAATCGCTGACAATCTATTGAGAATTGTTTTTATTACGGTTGAGCTTTCAAGTAGTGAAGAAACTCTTTCAATTCTCCATCAAGAAGCATGAGACGCGATCGCTTTCCGTAAGCTTGCAGTAGATAATCGCGTCCTTTTTCCTTTGTCCAACCTAAACGTTTGAGTTCAATATCGGTTTGTTCGATTAGATTGTCAAAAGATTCAGTTTCTCTATTGCTTAAAGTAGATTGAATAGTTGTTGAAAATGAGGCGCGATCGCTCTCTCCCAATCTTGGTAAACTTTTCAAATAAGAGACAAATTCACTTAATTCCCCATCAGGAAGCATAAAACGCGATCGCTTTCCATAAGTTTGTAGCAAGTATTGACTCTCTTGTTCTTCTGTCCAATTAATGCGTTTGAGTTCGATATCGATTTGTTTACTAAATTTATCAAAAGGTTGAGTAGTTGTTGAGGGTGAGGTGCGATCGCTCGTTCCTGATGTTGGTAGACTCTTTAAATAAGAGAGAAATTCTATTAATTCTTCATCAAGAAGCATGAGACGCGATCGCTTTCCATAAGCTTGCATTAGGTAATCGCGTCCTTGTTCCTTTGTCCAACCCAGACGTTTTAGTTCGATATCGGTTTGTTTGATTAACTTATCAAAAGAGGCAGTTTCTTCATTCGATGGATTGTTAAACATTGAAGTTTTTATGAAGGGTTGAAAGTGAGGAGCGATCGTTTTTATTACGGTTGAGCTTTCAAGTACTGAAGAAACTCTTTCAATTCTCCATCGAGAAGCATGAGACGCGATCGCTTTCCGTAAGCTTGCAGTAGATAATCGCGTCCTTTTTCCTTTGTCCAACCCAAACGTTTGAGTTCGATATCGGTTTGTTCGATTAAATCGTCAAAAGATTCAGTTTCTTGCTCGGACAGATTATCATTTGCTAAAACAGGTTGAATAGTTGTTTCAACAACCGCGTTACTCTCATCTTTCTCTTCAGGTTCAACTATTTCTGGAGTTGTTTCCTCGATATCTAACTGAGGTTTTGAGGTAAAAGATTTAGTTTCTTCAGGTTCAACTATTTCTGGGATTGTTTCCTCGATATCTAACTGAGGTTTTGAGGTAAAAGATTTAGTTTCTTTGGGTTTAGCTATTTCTGGGATTGCTTCCTGGATATCTAACTGAGGTTCTGAAGTAAAAGAATTAGTTATTTTAGAAGTCTTAGATTTCGATGAAGTTGCACCATTCGATTGCACTGGTAAAGATTCGCTAGCTTCCATTTTGTCTTGAGAAGGCACAAATTCTGTACTTGAAGTCGTGTTTTTGCGTTCTTTGCTTGTAGTGCGATCGCTTTTTTTACTGGTTTGAGTGACAATAGGTTCGGGTTCTTCGATGACTTGACTTTTTATTTGGGTTAATTCTGGATGAATAACCACATCTTCGTCGAAATTGAGAAGCGATAAAGCTCTATCTCTTGCTCGATCTTCTGCTTGTTCGACTGTATCGCTAGAGGCTAGTCCCGTTGCTATTGTAACGCCTTCTACTTGCACTAAGGCTCTGACGATATATTTGCCGCGATCGATATCTATTAGCTCGCTAATCAGGCTACCTTGAGGATAATATTTTCGGAATTGAGTCAACATAATCGGATTTTTTGGTTTAAGAAACTATCTCGCGCGATCGTTACAACTATTGTACTAAGTTAGTACTAATTAAACGTAACGGCTCATGAAAAGAGGAGCAAAAAGTTACCTCATCTTGGTAAAATTAGAGACTAAATGAAATGTCTTTTGGAGAGAAAGGTGCTGAGGGGTTATCTACAGCTTTGCAATAATAAAACCTAAGCATTTGCCTTGAAATAACTAAACTATTGAAGTTCATCAAGAAATTACTCTGTGAACTATATTAAGGCTACAACTCCCAACAGACAAAGTAATCATTCCCTAGCTGCAACTTCATCGCCTGCTAGAGTTTACCTTAAATCCTCCCTAGCTCGATAAAAGCTAGAAAAAAGTTTCCGCCGATTAGTAACGGTTATTAAAACCAATTAACCTATGTCGCCTCTCGATTTTCAAATGTTCGCTTTAAACAACGATATGATGGGGAAATTTAGCCGATTCGACGTTAACCCCGGATGTATTCGGTTAGCGCTCTTAGGGTCAGCAATCGAGCAATAGTTACTGACTCATTAGGGTTAAATTTCCTCTTGGCTTTGTGTTTTGAGCCATAACTATCTCATATTGATACCTGCTTGAGACGCGCACTCGCGCCAAGCAAAGAAAATTAAACTTAAACAACGAAAGGATTATTATAAATGGAGTTTACAATCGCCTCATTACTATCGCATTTCAGCGAAGATAAATTAGTCGCAGCGAAAATTTTAGAAAAAAAACTCGGTTGTGAAGATGAAGCTAGTATAAAAGAATTGCAAATTGTCCTCGATGCTTTAGAAAAAATTGGCATACTGGTCAAAGAACGAGGCAAATATCGACGAGTTTTAGAAGAAAATATCGTAGAAGCCAAGTTGCGCTGCTCTAGTAAAGGCTTTTGCTTCGCCATTCAAGACGATGAAGATGCAGACGATATCTACGTTAGAGAAAGCCATCTGAGCAATGCGTGGAATGGCGATCGCGTCCTCGTCAAAGTCATCAAAGAAGGTAGTCGCCGTCGCTCTCCTGAAGGAGAAGTTAAGCTAATTTTAGAACGGGCAAATCCTTCTCTACTCGCACAAGTAAAAAATAATGACGGGAAGTTTAGCGCCGTTCCCTTAGACGATAGACTTTTGTTCGAGTTAGAACTCAAGCAAAATGGCAACAACTTAGAACAAGCGATCGACCATCTCGTTCACGTTTCGGTCGTTCGCTATCCGCTAGGACAATATCCACCTCTCGGACAAGTCACTCGCGTTTTGGGAAGCGATGCAGAAGCCGCCGCAGATACCGATATTGTATGTTGCAAGCACGACTTACCTCAAGCTTTTATACCAGCAGTTCTCGAAGCAGCAAAAGCTATATCCGAAAAATCGCTAACCAGCGAGATTAAAAAACGTCAAGATTTAAGGAAGTTACTGACCTTCACCATCGAAGACGATGTGGAAAGAGATCGCATTCCATTTATAGAAAATGCTTTTACCTTAGAAAAACTGAGAGGGAAAAAGTGGCAGTTGGGCATTCACATCAGCGATGTCGCCCACTACGTAACCCCCGACTCGCCCTTAGATAAAGCCGCCAGAAAACGAGGAACGGCAATTTATTTAGGACAGAGAGTTTTACCGCTATTACCCGAAGAAATTACGAATCTGTGTTCTCTGACCCCAGGAAAAGACCGCCTGACCATCTCAGTTTTTATGACTTTTGACGACGCGGGTCAAGTAGTTGAATATGAAATTAAACCATCTGCGATCGCGGTAGACCATCATCTAAGCTACCAACAAATACAATCTCTACTCAACAACCCAGAAACCGTTCCGTCAGAAATGACAGAAGTGGTAGAACGCCTCAATCATCTCCTTTTTACGATCGCACCGCTAGTAAAAGCCCAACGAATCGAGCGAGGTAGCTTTGAAATCCTCTGTGAAACGCAAGTTCCTTATAAAGATGAAGGAAAAATTGGGGCAATTTTGGTTTCCTCAATTTTACCCGTGCGTTCTTTATTAACTGAGTTGGCGGTCTTGGCTGGAAAATTTGTTGCGGATCATTTATTTGCCCTCGGCGTACCCACTATCTATTGCACTCAACCCGAACCCGATTGGGACGAATTAGAAGATGTCCTCAAATTAGCAAGCAATTTAGGAATCGAACGAGAAATAGAATCGGAGGAAGATATTACTTCTCGCGACTATCAACACCTGACGCAATCGTTTTCAAAAGTATCTCCGGTGAGAGTGTTGAATTTCTTGTTACTATCAACCCTCAAATCGGCTAAATACAGCAGCCATCCCGCCCCCCATTTTGGTTTAGCTTATGAGGATCGTTACACTCATTGCCTTTCTCCAGGACAGCGCTATGTCGATTTGTTAGTGCAAAGAGTCCTGAAGCTAGTCTTTGCAGAAGGACGCGATCGCCGTCAAAAACAAGCTAAAACAGGGGTGAATCTCGGTAGCAGCACCGCTCACGGTAAGATTAACTGGAACGTCCTACCGCCACAAACCCAAGAGAAAATAGAAGAAGAATTTCACGCGATCGTCTCTCATCTCAACGACCGAGAAAAACTTGCTGAAGATGCAGAAAAAGACCTACAAGGCTTAAAGAAAGCCGAAAAAATGAAAGAACGCACGGGTCAAGTTTTCAGAGGGTTAATTACGGGAGTGCAATCATACGGTTTCTTCGTCGAAATTGAAGATTTATTAGTCGAAGGATTAGTTCACGTCAGTTCTCTCAAAGATGATTGGTACGAATATCGTTCTCGCCATAGCTGTCTGGTGGGACGCAAAAATCGTATTGCCTATCGTCTCGGAGATGAGGTAGAAGTAGAAGTAAAAAGCGTCGATTACTATCGCCAGCAAATCGACTTAGTGACCGTTGGCGGCGGTAGCGCTGCTAGGAATGAAGACTTGGAAGAAGACTAATAAAAGTCGAAAGTCGGAAGTCGCGCTGCTCGGACTATACGTCCTGCGCGGCGGAGTTCGAAAGTCGGAAGTCGGAAGTAAATTTTTTCCATTCCCACTCACCAATCACTAATTACCAATCATCAATGACTAAATCCTTTTTATTGGCTTCGATCTTTTGTTTGTTGACTTTGTTGACGGGTTGCGTTCGCTATGAAGTTGGCATTAACTTTGACAATCAACATCAAGGCGAAATCGTCCAACATATCAAATTAGAACAGCAATTAACTACTTTAAGCGGTTCGGAAGCGATTAAATGGTTAAATAGCCTCGAAAAAAGAGCCGCCCAATTGCAAGGAAGAACTAAACATATTTCTGGACAAGAAATTGTTGTCACGATTCCTTTTGGGAATGGAGATGAACTTGCCAAAAAGTTCAACGAATTTTTTAAAGCAGACGAACAATCGGCTGCAAGCGCGATCGCAGGAGAAGGACTCGATCTAGTAAAACTTAATTCCCAAATGTTAGTCGAGCAAAGCAATTGGCTGATTGTCGAGCGCAATAAAATGAATTTAAATGTCGATCTACGCGCTCTTGGCGTTCTCTCCAATCAAGGTAATATTATTGTCAGTCCTGGATCTTTGATCGATTTGGAATTTATTTTAAACACTCCTTGGGGGGCAAGTATTCCAGCGAATAGCGATACTTTATCTCCAGAAATAGGTCAAACAAAAAAACAACTCATCTGGCATCTGCAACCCGGTCAAATTAATAATATTGCAGTTGTTTTCTGGGCACCTAATTTTATGGGAATAGGAACAATTGCGATCGCTTTGTTGATGGTAGCAGGATTTTATCTAAAATACGGACGTTTGCCCTTAGTTAACGAACCGATAAAAACGGTCGTTGCAAGTGAAAAATAATAAATTTATGTAACAACCTACAAGTAGGATAGACATCTGACGCTCGTCCTATTTTTTAGCAAAACCTTTGCAGCTTGTCATTTGACATTTTTAATGCAGATGGTTTTAGATACGGATCTGATGCGATCGCAACTAAAAAAAACCATAAATTAAAAGATGTTGCGATCGCAGAATTTTCAGATCGAATCTGGGTCTTCTCCCAATTCTCGCAATCTTGCCGCCAAGCGCTCGGCTCGTTGCTGTTGGGCTTCTTCTGGTAACAATACTATATTACCCGTTGAGTCGTAAAATCTGAGCCAAAAAGCATTATCATCTTCAATCAAGCCATGCCAAGTTCCCACCCACAGATCTAAACTCTGACACCATAACCATCCTTGAGGATTTTCTTCTATGGGTTGGTAGCCGCGATCGCTAAGTAGCTAGGCGTGATTAAATATAAAACGCTCCAGTGCGTATCCATTGACTTGGCTACGAGCTTTCATTCCATCTATTACTGCCATCGCCAAATCATACTCGTTATTAAACATACGTCCCGCTATTTCATGGGTTTTCAGTTGATTCCACTGGCTTTCAATGAGATTCATTTCCGAACAATAGGGCGGCAAAAAGAAAATGTATAATCCTTGCTCCTGCCAACGTTCCCTCTGTTGACGCACTAATAGACTGGTATGCAAAGAGCCGTTATCTTGCACCACTACGGTGATGCGACCCTTTTTTGCTAAGGTTTGCTCGGCTTTCTGGGCAACCCAATCCATCACCTTTAGGTAACTCTTTCCGTTAAATCCTCCTTGAGCCAAGGCGTATTCAAAGCCAAGTCCTAGTTGCCACAACCCCAAGATGCTAATTCGACTTCCATATTTTTTGCAGTGTTGTTCCATCCGCTTTTGTTGCCCCACTTGGCTGTAACTGTAGCTGACCGGGCTTTCTAGACAGAATCCAGCTTCATCTAAATACTTCAACTCAATCTGTCCTTCTTCTGCCGCCCATATTAGCATCTGCAAGTCGGCCTGCTTAATTGCTTTTTTCAATGGGTCTTGTTTTTGTTTATGGCTTTTTCTCGTTCGTTTCCAACGATAGTTTTTTTTTAAGCAATCGTCTCAATCGGTCGCTACTCAAATCCACTGCCCGCTCTTGTCCGAGTTTTTTGGCTAATTGCACGCTATTATAGGTTCGTGGCTCATTCTCCACACAATCTATCAGATAGTCCAAGTCGGCTTCTTTCCATTTCGGTTTAGCTCCTCTTCCTGGTGCTTCCCACAATCCTCTTAACCCCCTTTCTTCCCATCTTCGTAGGGTTGTTCTGACTGTATGCTGGTGGCAATCAAATATCTCCGCAATCGCTGGCACATTCCATCCTTGGGCGTTTAATCGTAAAATATGAGCGCGATCGCGGGTGCGCTGAGGAACAGTTTGAGCTTCACGCAGTTCGCTTAAGGTATGGTCTTCTTCCGAAGTGAGAATGATTCGTAGAGGGGCTGGCATCAGTGACCCGATCAAAAGACCTTTCTATCTTACATTTAATTACGCCTTCCTACTTATTTAAATGCCATCCTTGTAATGAATTTGCTTTGAACGGATGAAATACGAAATAATCTTTGGTTTTAAATACTCGTTCGTAAAGACGTTTTTTCGCGCCCAAATCTTCCGCTTCAGTTGAATCAGAGAGTAACTCGATAATAATATCTGGATAGCGTCCATTTTCTTCCCATACTACCCAACCCAAGCGCGTTGGATCGTTTTCGACATCTATGACGACAAAAAAATCAGATCCCCTAAAATCTCTATTTTTAGCTTGCTTGCTACTGTAATAAACAAACATATTACCGCCGACAAAAAAGTCGTTGCGTTGTGCCCAATGATTTGACTTCTCCACGCTTTAAAAAGACGTGGATTCCATAATGTTGCTGCGAAGCGGTCTAAAGACACGCTTCTTCGCTTCTTCTTCGATATGATTTAGA
>JALOOL010000301.1 GCA_025454425.1 Hydrococcus sp. Prado102
TGTCAGCTTGTGGACTGGGTGAAGCCGACTTCTCCAGGATGAAGCAAGAAAATAACTTTAAAGCTATTTAGGTAGATTTAGATAAGTTTATTAGAACGGATAAAGTAGACAAAGGAACAAGGAAGAACATTTATTCCCTTCTTCTTAAACTTCTGAATTCCTGACTTTCGACTTTCGACTTTAAAAAAGCTTACTGGTGGTTAGAAAAGAATAGAACGGGGAACCAACTGCGTCGCAACAAGTCTTTTGCACAGCTAGGGACTGCCCATTCTAACCAATTAGATTGGCGATCGTTACCTAGCGCGATCGCGCTAATATCAAAATACAAAGCAGCATCGAGAATTTCGAGCAACGGATCTCCCTGTCTTACCTCTGCGTTAACTTCTAATCCGAGCGCTTCTAATTCTTCTTTGACTGATGCTAACTTTTTCTGCGCTTCTTGCAAGCGGTTAGTTCTAATTAGTTCGTTGCGCGAACCATCTTCGACAACCCATACGAGCATACATTGTTTGAGATGCTTTTGAGATTGCTTCTGTACGTAATATTTGATTTGTTCGATGAGATAGCGAGCCGAACTGCTATCATTGTAGGGAATGAGTAAATAGCGCCAAAGATGCTGGCAGCGCAATGATAACTCTTCGCGAGTATAAGTAGTGATGAGTTGGGGACGTAAAACCATCAATGGCGTTGGCGTTGATTCGAGCAATTTAGCGCTGGTACTCCCCAAAATTTTCTCTTGTAGTAAGCTGCGAATCGACGTTCCTACAAAAACAACATCAATTTGATAAGTTTTAATTGCCTGAAGAATTTTTTCGACCGGACGACCGGAAACTACTTCTATTTTAACGTCTATACCTGGAGGAACGAAGGACGCGCCTTTTAGTCGTTCTTTTGCTGCTATAATTTTCTCTTCGTCTACTCTAGCAACTTGTCTATCTTGTGCGATCGCAACGTTATGTAAAAAGACAATTTGTTTTAAACCGCTACTCGCTAAATCGGGTACAAAATCAGTTAATCGATGCAACCCATCTGAAAAATCCGTACATATTAAACAATTATCAAACATAACGCAGAGTTGTCGAGCTTACCAAGACTACTCTACCAATTTAAATCTAAGTTAACTCAAATAAAATCTATCTTAGGATAACGCCCCAGCATCCCCAGCTTTTTTCCACAAGGAACCCAGCTAGAGAAGGAGGTCGCCTTTCCAAGAATCAAAGCTATTGAGACCAGGAATTAGTTTCTAAACCTAAACCCCATTGATGTTTAATAAAAGCTTTGTACATATTTTCACGCATCAACATTTGTTCGTAGAGTTTGACTAGGAACTCTTGTGCTTGCTCGTGACTCATTCTGTCTACCTGTGTTTGAAAGGATTTGATGCTGAATTGCTGTTCTAGCGAAAGGTCAATGGGTTGTGACATAATAGGCTTCTACTCCTTGACTTTGAGTTTATTGGGCGTAAGTCTTCAACGGAAATTTGTATCATTATTATACTTTTTAGTATAAAGCAATGTAACAAGAAATTGACAAGATATCCATCTCATGTGTTAAAACGCTAACATCAAGCAATCTCGTCGTTGGCTTACACTATTTAAAGTACCCATACCAACAGTGCCAGTAACAGATCGAGTTATTTTTAGCAAGAATTTTAGAAAAATTTTTTAAACTCTTCATAGTCTAAGTGAAGATACATAAAAAATCGAACTAACTTGACCAGCCACAGTAGAATAGTTTGACGAATTGCGTAAACATTCTGTAATAATCAAATAGGGCAGCAAAAATATAGCTGTCAGGTAAGTACTAAGCTCCTGCGAGCCAAAGCTTGACAATCGGGTCTAACCAAAGTTGATATCTAGAAGGAAGCATATTTTGACGGCACGAGCCGATATCGAGCAAAAAAGTCAGGATCGGGAAATTCGTCGCTGGGAAATTTCTTGCCTAGCCTGGTTGATGTTATGGAAGTTACGGCTCGCTGATGTTGTATTAAAAGTTTTTTTATCAAAATCTAAAAACTGGAGGGATTTCTCATGCCTGTTCGTCTGTATGTAGGTAACTTACCCAAAGAAGAAATTGAGCGTCAAGCACTGCAAGATCTGTTTGTAGATGCTAACGATTTACTATCAACCAAGGTGATTAAAGATCGCAAAACTGGCAAATGTCGGGGATTTGCGTTTGTTACCGTCGCAACTGATGAAATGGCTGACGAGTTTATTGAAAAATATAACGGTCAGCCTTTCATGGATAGTACTCTCAAGATCGAGAAAGCCCTACCTCGCGCTAAAGGAAAAGGAAAAGAAGACTCAGAGAATCCAGAGCAAGAGCAATCTTCTCCCGCCGAACCAACCGCTGCTTCGAGCAATCCTACGCCCGCAGTTGGACGTAAGAACAATAAAAAACGTACTCGTCCTCAAGGTAACAATAGCGGCGGCGGGAATACTGGGTCTGATTCAATCCAACCCGATCCGCGTTGGGCAGATAAGCTGGCTCAACTTAAAGAAATGTTGGCCGCTCAAAGTAACTAATCTCAGTTATCACTTATCGGTAGGGACGAATAGCCATTCGCCCCTACTGTTATCGATCGCACGCAAATCAAACAAATAAACAATATTTAAGGAGTGTTTTTAAGATGACCGCTAATGTCGATCCCGTTATAGTAATGAAACAAGAAGTCGGAAAAGCTGCTGCTAGTCGAGTTAAATCCGATTCGATTGTCGGATTGGGAACGGGATCGACGACTGCTTACGCGATCGAGTATATCGGGAAGCGACTCAAGGAAGGAGAAATCGATAATATTGTTGGCATTCCTACCTCATTTCAAGCAGAAGTACTAGCGAAAAAGTACGGTATTCCTTTAACGACATTAGATGCTGTCGATCGCATCGATATAGCCATTGATGGGGCAGATGAAGTCGATCCTAACAAGAATTTAATTAAAGGAGGCGGTGCGGCACATACTCGCGAAAAGGTCGTCGATAGCTTAGCCGAAGTATTTATTGTAGTCGTCGATGGTGGCAAACTAGTAGACAAACTCGGATCGACTTTTTTATTACCCGTAGAAGTTATCCCAATGGCAATGGCTCCTGTAATGCGATCGCTCTCAAAATTGGGAGGCAAACCCGAATTGCGTATGGGTATCAAAAAAGCAGGTCCAGTTGTAACCGATCAAGGAAATTTAGTCATTGACGTAAAATTCGATCGCATTGACGACCCAGCCAACTTAGAAAAAACCATTAATAATCTTCCTGGCGTATTAGAAAACGGTCTATTTGTAGGAGTCGCCGATATTATCTTAGTAGGAGAAATCAAAGACGGTCAGCCTGTCGTTAGAGAAATACAGTGATAGGGAAAAGTCTTAAATAAGAGCTTAATTTTCCTGTTAGGCCGATCTGTGAAGCCACATAATATGTCAATTGCTGAAGCTTTCAGTGCCTTTCCAAACCTCAAAACTCAGCGACTCATTCTCCGACAAATTATGCCGGACGATATTGATGCAGTATTTGCGCTTTACAGCGATAACTCAGTTGTAGAATTTTTAGATATTGACACGTTGAGCGCTCGCCAAGAAGCAGAAGAACTTGTAGAGTTCTTCATCAAACGCTATCACAATCGAGTTTCCATTCGTTGGGCGATCGCACTAGAGGACAAACCGCACAAACTCATTGGCACTTGTGGATTTCATCCTTTTAACGAGGAAATAATGACTAGACTTGTCTAGGATTTATATAGCAGAAGTTAGGCTTTCAACAAGAAGGTATGTTACGACAGCGGTCTTTCTATCGCGGTCGTTATGTAGATGATGTATATTTTGGACTTTTACGGACGTAATCGTCTTTTAAAACCATTATTTAACGTCGAAAACCGATCGCGCCTCTAAAATCGCTATTTCCCAAGCAAGCGCCAGCAAATTTCGCCTTGGTGAGATTTGCTCCTCTAAAAGAAGTACAACAGAGCAAACTAATTTGGCGAACAACGAAGTCAAGAGAAACGATAACACCTGCAAAAGAAATTAAAGATAAAATTCCCCAAAAACTCACCCAAACTAGAGATTGAGTTACTAAAGCAACGCTTGCTTTGATGACGAATAGAAAAGTTAAATGACAAGCCGCCAAAGCCCCAGACGCAGCGATCGCCACAACCAGAGAACCTTTTTTTTGCCAGAAAAAAAGACTCCCCACGGCGATCGCGCCTATTACAGCGCCAAAACTGGCTAGGTGAGGAGTTTTTTCGGCAAGGCTACCAATGTAGTAAAAACCCATTAACGCTCCCGATGCCGACCCCGATACCGCGATCGAGATCGTCTCAACTAAAGACTTTTGACGATAAATGTTCGCGATCGCGACTCCTAAACTAGCGATCGCCAAGCTAAGGTGTAGGGGATAAAAATAAAGATTTGTCGAATCAAAACTTATCTGAGTGTAGGCGCGAAAAGCCATAAAACCGACAATCAGCGCGATCGCGGTTAACTCCAATAACTTTTTAGGTTCGCGACCTGCTTTAATTTTTGTAAAATTAGCTTCTTGCAGATGAGCGTAACTCAGATCGCAACCTCGAAGATCCGAACCGCTAAAATCAACCCCCTGCAAATTTCTTCCTTTGAAAGACAGGTTGCGTAAATCTTGATTGGCGAGAGAGATAGGTCTTGAATGAATCATCCCCTCAAATTTTGCTTGGGTAAACAGAGGATAGAGATAGTGGTTAGCATTAATTGACATGTAATAGAAGCAAGCCATTCAATCGACTGGTTTTGAGAGTTTCAAGTTTCACCCCGAAGTAGAAATAAAGTCATTTTTATAATTCTGGGTCGAGTTATATAGATTTATGCAAAACAGTTTTCAATAGTCGCGACCAATAAATTACATAATTAAGCAAGGGAATAGGCAACGGGGAACAGAATAATTAATTTTATTTAAGCACTTACAAGAAATTGCGATCGCGTCCTAACTCCTTCGCCAAGCCGATTGCGATTTCTTTCTCTAAATATTCATCAAGAAAAACAAAAGAATTTCCCGAAAAAAATCTAGACATATAACAAACAACCTCGCTATTGCGAGGTTATTAATCTTTTTATTTGTGGGTAAATCGAATCACACCGTTGCAATGTCTTTTTCCTTGTTTGCCAAAAGCTCCTCAATTTTAGCTGTATATTGGTCGGTTACTTTTTGAATTTGGTCTTGCAAATCCTTAGATTCATCCTCAGAAATTTCGTGATTTTTTTCTTGCTTGCGGACTGAATCGATCGCATCGCGACGGATGTTACGCAAGGCGACTTTTCCTTCTTCTGCCAATTTTCCTGCCAATTTAACAAATTCTTTGCGACGTTCCGCCGTTAAAGGGGGAATATTGAGGCGAATGATTTGACCGTCATTATTGGGGGTTAAGCCCAAATCTGACATCGAGATGGCTTTTTCTATAGCCGACATACTACTTCTGTCATAAGGCTGAATAGAAATCGTCGTTGCATCGGGAGTACTGATATTTGCCAGCGACTTGAGAGGCGTTTCGCTCCCGTAATAATCTACCATAATCCTATCCAAAAGAGAGGTATTGGCGCGACCCGTGCGAATCGTATTAAACGCTCGCATGGTTGAGTCAATAGTCTTTTGCATATTTTCTTTGACCTCAGCTAACTTCACAAAAACCTCCGACAATAGTTCCAACAGTTTCTCCTTTCACGGCACGAATAATATTGCCGCTCACTGACAGATCGAAAACAACAATGGGAATGTTATTTTCTTTACATAGCGCGATCGCCGTTCCATCCATTACTCGCAAATCGTGAGTCAGGACGTGACCGTAATTTAAGCTACGATAGCGACGAGCGCTAGGATTGAGATGAGGATCGGAATCGTAGACTCCATCAACTTTAGTAGCTTTAAAAACCACTTCAGCATTAATTTCAGCAGCCCTTAAAGCAGCAGCAGTATCCGTAGTAAAAAAAGGATTCCCCGAACCCGCCCCAAAAATCACGACTCGTCCCTTTTCCAGATGACGCATTGCCCGACGGCGAATGTAGGGTTCTGCCACTTCTTGCATTGCGATCGCCGTGAGAACTCGTGTAGGAATCTCCATTTGTTCTAGCGCATCTTGCAAGGTCATGGCATTCATGACAGTCGCAATCATGCCAACGTAATCAGCCGTTGCCCGATCCATTCCTGCTGCGGCTGCTTTAACTCCTCGAAAGATGTTGCCGCCACCGACGACGATGGCTATTTGGGTTCCTAATCGAACAACATCCGAGATTTCTTGAGCGATATCGGCGACAACTTTAGGGTCAATTCCATACCCTAAGTCTCCCATTAATGCTTCGCCGCTCAGCTTGAGTAAAACTCGATGGTAAGTCATGCTTTTGCCGCAACTGTAATATTTGATGTTAATTTTATCCCCATAAACATAGCATCTTTAGTCCCTAATACAAGAAAGGCGATCGCAATTAAAGGAGTTCAGTAGTCAGGAGTTCAGGAGTTCAGAAGTTCAGAAGTTCAGGAGTTCAGGAGTTTAGGAATTCAGGAGGAATGTAGTTAAGGAAACTGATAACTAGTCACTGGTCACTGGTTCCTGTAAAAGCTGGTCACTGATTCCCATTCACCCGATTTCCCGCCTTTTTTACTCAGCAAGCGAATCGATTCGATTTGCATTGACTTTTCTAGCGCTTTTGCCATGTCATACAGCGTTAAAGCGGCGACAGAAACGGCGGTTAAGGCTTCCATTTCTACGCCTGTTTCTGCTTTGGTCGTTACGGAAGCTTGAATTTGATATCCAGGAAGTTCGCGATCGGCAACAATTTTAACTTCTATTTTGTGTAATGGTAAGGGATGACACAGAGGAATTAAATTAGCCGTTTGTTTGGCTGCCATGATTCCTGCTAGTTTTGCCGTTCCTAATACGTCTCCTTTGGGGGTATCTCCAGCTTCGATGGCTGCTAGAGTCTCCTTGGACATTCTCACCTGACCTGCGGCTATGGCTTCTCGTCGGGTAGATTGTTTGTTAGAAACATCTACCATTTGTGCTTCTCCTTGGGCATTGAGATGAGAAAGTCGTCGATCTCCACTAAGATCTTGCGTCATTGTTTTAATCTATGCTATGATTGTTTACTGTTGAATAAAAACAAGGGCTTGTAGCTTAGTGGATTAGAGCGTATGGCTACGGACCATAAGGTCGGGGGTTCGAGTCCCTCCAAGCCCGCTTATTATATCGTGAAAATACAGACAGAGCAAGGGTTATAAAATTTGCCTCTAGAAGCTATCTAGTCAAACACTAGTCATTTCTGACAATAAAAGTCATTTAATAACTAAAAGTTATTGATAATAATCAGTTTTTTTTATCTAGTCATTTTCTAGTCGCTTAAAACAGTACCTCATCTAGTTGAGAAAAGCTCTGATGTTGGGTCATTCCAAATTAGCAACCGGACGCACTAACTGTTCGGAAACCAGGCGGTGAGTACCGCTCATAACCACGCGATCGCCCGATTGTAGAGTACCGCGAACTAAAACGCGATCGCTTTCAGTATGCAGCACTTCCACATCTCTGCGTTCGACGCGAAACGCATCGTTTTGTTCGGAAGTTCCTAAGACATAGCAAGACCACAAACCGCGCACCCCTCGCACCAAAGCGGTTGTAGGCAACCAGTACCCAGAGACAGCAATGGTCTGTGCCAATTCCAATCTAGCAACTTGCCCTGGAGAAACATCTCTTC
>JALOOL010000302.1 GCA_025454425.1 Hydrococcus sp. Prado102
TCGCACTCTTTTAATCGTTGTAGAGTTTCTTCAATCCATTCAATATCAGGAGAATTGTCTCCCGAATATTCAGGCGATCGCAAAAATGGCACTTCAGCACCATAATAACGCCCAATCTCGGCTATTTCTGGCGAGTCAGTTGACACCATCACCGCATCAAAAATCTTACTTTCAATCGCTGCTGAAATTGTATACGCGATCGCTGGATGTTCTCCTAGCAGACGTATATTCTTACCTGGAACCCGTTTGGAACCGCCTCTAGCTGGAATTAATGCAATAATTTTCATCCGATCTTAACTTATTCAATTTAGGGAACAGATATCGTTTATGCTTCCTAAGTTTGTAAATTTTTGTAACTTTTTGCCAAAATCATGTTTGCTCCAGAGATAAGTCTATAAGAACGCAAGGAGAAATAATCTTGAATTATTCCGAAATCTAAAAAAATGGCTCCTCTACAACAACAACTAGAGCAATTAATAACAGAAGCCTGCAATTATCCGCTAGGAAGTAGAGAAAGGCAAAAAAATTTAACTAAAATTATTCGTCTAATTAACAGTCAACTTTGGAGAGAGAATACGCCTTATTACGAAGATGCTCTACAACAAACCTGGATTTACTTCTGTCAAAATCTCTGCGAAGGAAAGACAGGGCAACCATACGATCGCACGAAAGCAAGCGTCGTTACTTGGCTGAATAACTATCTCAAAAGACGGCTTCAGGACTTTTATATAACCGATAAAAAACGGCAAAATCAAACAATTTCTTTGGAAATTAATAGTTCGCCAATAAATCGCGAACAACTTAAGCCAGCAGATAAGATTCAAGCAAATTCTACTTCCCAAATCTTATTAGAAGAAATCAAAAAATGGGTACAAACAGATCCCCAAAAAAAGCTAAGTAAAATTCATTTAAAAGATCGCCCAGATATCACTTGTCAAGTATTAATTTTGAGACGATTGCCTCCAGAAACCGCTTGGAAGGTATTAGCAATAGAATTTGGCGTATCTATAGGAACGCTCAGCAGTTTTTATCAACGACAATGTTTGCCGATTCTGCGTGAATTTGGAGAAATGGAAGGATATTTATAAAGAGGAGCAATTATGACTTATATTACCAATGAAAAAGAAGATTTTTCCATTCCCCTACCGATCGCGGAAAATGAACGCATCATAGCAAGACAATTTGCAAGCGAACAACCAAATCTTGAAAAAGCAGAAAGAGTGATGTTAAATACTCTCGCTGTTTGGATAGCTAACGATTACTTACAAATGCTTGGGATTGCTACAAATCTATCTAATAGCGATAGTTGGAATCCCGTAGCGCGATTGTGCGCCGATGTAGCGGATTTAGAAGTGACGGGAATAGGTAAATTAGAATGTCGTCCTCTCAAAGCATCTCAAACGCTTTGTTCGATTCCCGCAGAAACGTGGGGCGATCGCATTGGCTATATAGTAGTCGAAATAGACGATTCTTTGCGTCAAGGGCGTTTGCTGGGATTTACGCCGACAGTAGTAACAGAAGAATTACCCGTCAGTCAGCTACAACCGCTTGAAAATCTAATCGATCGCCTGCACGACCTAAAACAAGATTCAACTACTAGAGTAAACTTAAGTCAATGGTTCGATCGCGTCTTTGAAACGGGTTGGGAAGTCGTCGAAACATTGTTTGCTACAAATCGACTCGATCCAGCTTTCAGTTTTAGAGGAGGAGACGTTTCAGGCACAGATGAGTCAGAATCAACAGTTATTCAACGAGGGAAAGCGATCGATTTAGGTATGCAATTAGCAGGGGAAAATATCGTCTTAATTGTCGAATTAGAAGCCGAATCAGCAGAAAAAACGAATATATGCTTGCAGGTACATTCTAGCGATCGCGCGAATTATTTGCCTGTTGGACTCAAACTAAGCATCCTCGACGATTGCGGTGCAACTTTTATGGAAGCGCAAGCAAGAAGCGCCGATAATTACGTTCAACTACAGTTTAGCGGCAAACCAGGGGAGCATTTTAGCGTCAGCATTGCCCTAGATGATGCCAGCGTTGTAGAGGATTTTGAGATCTGAGGGATTAGCTTCGCCTGGGGGAAAGGGAGACAAGTAAGAATATTGAATCCTAAACTTTGAACTTTGAACTTTGAACTTTGAACTATTTTGGTTAAACTCGTTATCTTAAAATTAGGAGAAGGAAATTTTGAGCAAGGATTTCCCGTCACGCTACAGATGGGAGAAGAGGGTTTAGCGCCTAAAATAGAATTTACGAGTCACTTACCTCCTGCGCCTCAGTTACCCAACGATTATCGCTGCTGGCAAACTTCTTATCGTCATTTAGGATCGCCATCTCGTTTAGAAGCAAAAACCGCTTTTATCACGAACGTTTCTTATATTGAAAATTGCGATCGCGCTGCCCAAATTCTAAGCGATCGCTTCAATGAATGGCTAAATTCTCCGTCTTTTCGCGCCATTCGAGAAAAATTGCTAGAACAGCTATCGCCTTCCGAAGAAATCCGCATTTTGTTGCAAACTAAAGATGCGATCGCGCAACGATTACCTTGGCATTTATGGGATTTATGCGATCGCTATCCCAAAGCAGAAATCGCTTTGAGTGCCCCAGTTTATCAACAAATAGAACATCCCCAGATTACTAGAGCCAAAGTTAGAATACTTGCTATTTTAGGACATAGTAAGGGCATTAATATCCAAGCCGATCGCGAACTGCTAGATCGATTACCCAATGCAGAAGTTAGCTTTCTTATCGAACCCCAACGACAGGAACTTAACGATTGGTTATGGGACGCGCAAGGTTGGGATATTCTCTTTTTTGCGGGACACAGTTTGAGTCACGAAGAAGGAATGACAGGACAGATTTTTATAAATCAAAATGAAAGTTTGAGTATTCCTCAGTTAAAACATGGCTTAAAAAAGGCGATTCAACGAGGATTAAAAATTGCCATTTTCAATTCTTGCGATGGATTGGGATTAGCACAGCAATTAGCCGATTTACACATTCCGCAAATCCTCGTAATGCGAGAACCCGTACCAGATCGCGTCGCGCAAGAATTCCTCAAGTATTTTCTCGAAGCGTTTGCTAAAGGAGACACTTTCTATTTATCGGTGCGAGAAGCAAGAGAAAAGTTACAGGGATTAGAAGCTCAATTTCCTTATGCTACTTGGTTGCCCACGATCTATCAAAATCCTGCCGCATTTCCTCCGACTTGGGAATCTTTACATATTCCCCAAAAAGCACATCATGAGAAGGTAGCACGCCATGCGCCCCTACAAACGATATTAATAACAAGTATTGCGATCGCGTCTCTCATCTCAGGAATCCGTCATCTAGGCATTCTCCAACCCTTAGAACTCAAATCATACGATCGCTTGCTAGCATGGAGAACCCAAGAAAAACCCGATTCTCGCTTGTTAGTCGTCACCGTCACCGAAGCCGATATTGGGGCGCAAAATCCAGAAACTAGACGGGGTTCGCTATCTGATGAGTTTCTTGCTCAATTATTACAAAAATTAGAAACTTTTAAACCTCGCGCGATCGGATTGGATATTTATCGAGATTATCCTGTCTCCAACAATTATCCCAATCTAGTTCAGAAGTTACAGCACTCAGATCGTCTCATCGCCATTTGTAAAGTTAGCGATCGCTCCCTCGACGAACCAGGGATCTCGCCTCCGCCAGAAGTTCCTCCAGAACAAATCGGTTTTAGCGATTTTATCGTCGATTCCGATGGCGTTATTCGTCGCCATTTGCTAGTTTTGACTCCAGAACCTACATCGCTTTGTCAAGCTTCCTATTCGTTTAGCGTCCAGCTTGCCTTTCGTTATTTAGCCGCCGAGGGAGTTTTGCCGCAATGGACTCCAGACGGTTACTTACAATTAGGAAAGGTTATTTTTCAGCCTTTAGAAACCAATACGGGCATTTATCAAAAATCCGATCTTTGGGGTCATCAAATCTTACTCAATTATCGTCGCGATCGCGCCATCGAGCGAGTTACCCTTTCAGATGTTCTCCAAAATCGCATCAATCCTAATTCTTTTCGCGATCGCATTATCATTATCGGGACGACAGCGCCTAGTTTTGGCGATTATTGGCTTACACCTTTTTCTCAAGATAGTTCTCCAGCGCAGCAAGTCCCAGGCGTACTGATGCAAGCGCAAATGACCAGTCAAATTCTTGGCGCAATTCTTGACAAACGCCCTTTATTGTGCTTCCTATCTGGATGGAGCGAAATAGTAGGAATTTGGGTTTGTGCTTTAATCGGCGCAACGATTGCTTGGCGAGTTGGATTATCCGATAATTGGGGAAATACTTTCATTAAGCTGGCGATTAGTATTTCTATTGCCATAATTGGCTTGTGTGGACTTGGTTTAACTGTATTGACAAGCGGTTATATACTCCCTATTGTTCCCTTTTCCTTCGCCGTAATAGCTGCTAGCAGCACTGTAGTTGTCTTTGAAATTCGTTTTCAAAAGGGGAAACTTCCAGGAGGGAGTTATGAAATTGACTCGCGCATTATTGCTTCTCGCGATCGCTAGCTTGACTAAAACCTTTTCCAAACCCTTAAATTTATTAATAAAAGTTGCCTTCTGCCTTCTGCCTTCTGCCTTCTGCCTTCTTACACCAGTATGGGCACAGCCTACCACTTCCAGTATACATTTCGTCCCGCCGCCACCGCCCAATCGAGCGAATCGCGGCGCACCTACAGGGCGATCGCGCGGGGGTGCAAGTCGCGGTAGCTGTCAAGTCAACAAAGAACCCCTTACCGCGATCGTTCCCGCAACTCCTTATAGCTACAGTCAAAAGCAGGCGCAACTTAGCACTAACAATACTTCAGAAATTGTGTTTGCGCAGACGGTTTCCGAACGTCCTAGCTTTTGGTTTTACGTTCCTTATAAGCTTAATCCCGATATCCCCATCGAATTTGTCCTGCAAGACGAACAACAAAAGAATGACGTAACCTCTTTGACTATTTCTAGTTCGACACCTGGCGTAGCTAAAATCTCGTTCCCTGCTACTTCTGCGCCTTTAGAGATCGGTAAGATGTATCATTGGTATTTTTTAGTTTATTGCGATACGAATCGACCCGTTTTTGTGGAAGGATGGGTTCAAAGAGTCGCCATTCAACCAACTTTGAACGAACGATTGCAAAAAGCAACGCCAAGAGAAAGAGTTGCACTTTTAGCAAATAATGGAATTTGGTACGACGCGATCGCCCAACTTGCTATCCTGCGTCAGACCCATCCTCACGATACTAATCTTATCGCCGATTGGAAGAGTTTGTTAGAATCTGTTGGGTTAGGCGCGATCGCCTCCGAACCGATTGTGGATTGTTGCAGTCTTTATAAGGGTCTGTTCTAGGAAACAAAACTTTTGTACATATAGTCAACCACGAATTAACCGTTCGGATTTTAAGTAATCGAACAGAATTAATTACACAAATCAAATGACTGTTGCTTGTTGCCTACCTCTACCTATAAATTTAATTTTGCCTACCTATTTAACAAAGCACTTGAGGAGGAAAACAGTTGTCACTGTATAACCAAACTGATGAGCCAGTTCCTGAGATTGTTTACTCGTCAGAAAGTCGCTTAAAGCAACCCGTGCAACTCCTCAAAGAAATGGGTCGAGATCTCTGGGGTTCTCGCGAGTTAGCGTGGCGTTTATTCATCAGAGATATCCAAACTCGCTATCGCAAATCCCTCTTGGGCCCTTTATGGACTTTTCTCCCAGCAATTATTACGGCGCTGACGCTGACCTTTCTTCAAGATACAGGAGTATTAAATCTTGGCAAGACTGATATTCCCTATCCTTTCTATGTTATGTTCGGTCAGGTTCTTTGGGACTTCTTTGTCACTAGTCTCAATTTACCGCTTCGAGCAGTCAAGATGGGGATGTCGTTGTTGAAAACGATTAAAATGCCAGTTGAATCGCTTATTTTATCGAGAATTGGCGAGATGTTTTTCGATCTGGGCATTCAATTTATCATTTTGATGATTTTATTTGTTATATTTCGCATTCCTTTAACTTGGAGTGTTTGGCTAGCACCGTTGGCTATCCTCATGCTGATGCTATTAGGAATAGGATTGGGATTGCTGCTAGTACCCATTGGTAGCTTGTATACGGATGTTCTATCTTCTTTGCCATTAATAACTCGGCTTTGGTTTTTTCTAACGCCAGTGATTTATCCACCGCCTCAAAAGTGGCCTTATTCTTTAATGGTCGATCTCAACCCAGTCAGTCCCTTGTTAACGGGAGCAAGAGATTTAGTCGCTAGAGGAGGATTGACGCAACCAAGTGCTTTTATTGCCGTTTCTTTGATAACTTTATTGCTCGTAGTGGTAGGCTGGATACTCTATCGCTTGTCGATTCCTATTTTGGTTGAAAAAGGTTAAAAATTTCTATTTTAAAGCGTCTAGGAGTCCTCCATGACCAATGACATCACTATTATTGCCGATCGCGTTTACAAAAAATACTGTAGTAATTTAAAGCGTTCTTTAAGATACGGTTTACTTGATTTAGGCAATGAAATTTTAGGCAAAAACGCTTGGGGTGGAAAATTACGCCGAGATGAATTTTGGTCTTTGCAAAATGTTAGTTTTGAGTTGAGACGAGGAGAATCTTTAGGCATAATTGGGGTAAATGGTTCGGGTAAAACAACCTTACTCAATGTCCTTTACGGATTGCTCAAACCTACCAAGGGAAAAGTTAGGCTCAGAGGGCGCGTTGGGGCGATGATTCAATTAGGGGCTGGTTTTCAGCCCGTTTTGAGCGGAAGAGAGAATATTTATACGAATGCGGCAATTTTAGGCATGAGCAATCGAGTCATTAAGCAAAAACTCGATGAAATTATTGAATTCGCCGATATCGGGCAATTTATAGACGCACCCGTACAAACTTACAGTAAAGGGATGTTGATGCGGTTGGGATTTTCTATCGCTACCCATTTAGTCGAACCCGATATTTTGATCGTCGATGAAGTTCTCGCGACGGGAGATATTGGCTTTCGCAGCAAATGCCAAAAGCGTATTAATGATATTGTCGATGCTGGGGCTTCGCTGGTTTTGGTATCTCATTCAAACGCTCAAATTGAGGCGTTGTGTCAAAAAACACTTTTTCTTAATAAAGGAGTTGTCAAGGGTTACGGCCCAACCCCAGAAATTATCCAAGATTACCTAGCATATATTAACCAAAATACTCTGGCTCTGAAAAAAGAAGAGTCTGCCCAGGAAACTAACAATAGCGCTACTCACAACGCTAAAATGTGGCAACACGCAGATCCGAGCCATTTTGAAGTCACCAAAATCGAACTGCTCAATGCAACTAGAGAACCTCAGACGCAGTTCTGTATGTTAGACTCTTTAGTCATTCGCTTGCATTTTGTCGCCCATCGTCCCGTTAACGGATTGGTCGTTCGCTTGACAATTACGGGTCTTGATGGTAAAGAAATTTCGGGTTTTAAAACGGGAGAAAGCGATCGCCCCAATTGGCATGGCGAGGGATATGTCGATTGTATCGTTCCCGAACTGCCTTTGCGAGAAGGCGTTTATGCGATCGATGCCGCCGCCGCGCAAAAAGAATCGAGTCGTCATACCGGACAAATTTTGTTCAAGTCTCAAAGCGTGGCAGAATTTTCTGTCGTTCCCCATTTGAAAC
>JALOOL010000303.1 GCA_025454425.1 Hydrococcus sp. Prado102
TGCTTCTGAAAACGCCAAAAGAATTGTTCCCCTAATGGCGATCCATTCTCAAGACGATTGTACGGTTAACATTAAAGCAAGCCAAAACATCCGCGATAGTTTTTTGAGGTTGTGGGGGCAAAATTGGGGACTAGCCCGTGGGATTGAAGTCATGCAAGAGTCGGGCGTGACTAAAGGAACTGCTTGGAACCACGAGAAATATTATTTAGATTCGCCACAGGCAACGATTCTTGAAACCTTGTTCCTCAAAGGATTACCTCATGGTTGGTATGGCGATCGCAATGGAAAATATGCTTTCTCTAATGCTCCTGACACAACCCTCTTGGTCTGGAATTTCTTTAAATCTCATCCGTTTAATGCTAACAACCGTTCGCGATCGCAATGAAGGTTAAACGGGAAAACTTTCATCTATCTTTTTCCCCCTTCCTTGAATAAAAACAAGAAGTTTAACAGGCAAATAGTTGGTTCTTAAGCCAGATTCCTTCGCTAGCATGGAGATAACGCGGGTCGAGATGAATTGCCATCGCTCGCTTAAAAGATTCTAAAGCATTGCTATAAGCGCCCATTTCAACTAACAGCAACCCGCGATTAAACCAAGCTTGATGATATCTAGGAGCGATCGCAACAGCTTTCTCGTAGGCAGCTAGCGCCTCGCCATAACGTTTCATTCCCGATAAGGCATTTCCTCGATAATTCCAGGCTTGGTTATCGTTTGAGGATAATGCAATAGCACGATCTATGTAGGAGATCGCTTCTGCATAGCGATCGCATTGGCACAAGAAACAACTTTGTTCTAGCCAGAAATCTCTATCTTTATTTTGAATGTTTTCAGTCATATTCTTAGAAAAATGGTTATGTTTGATTGACTTGACGGGAGCGATCGCTTTGGGAGAAAAATTTGCGAATTCTAAGTACGGCTAAGACCAAAAGCACAATGACTGAGATTCCCGCTATTAACGGTACAGTTATAGCAAGCACTGACAAAACCGCCGCGATCGCTAATTCAATCGTTGCCAAAATTGGGTTAGTCAGTCCTCCTGATGTTGCAGATGAACCGACTCGCAATAAATTCATGACTCCTTTAGTCAATCCTGCCGTGCCACCCCCAGCTACCACTGCCAAAGTCCACTGAATAATCGGGTTCAACTGAGGCGACACAGAAGCCGTTAACACTGTCCCAGCAATAAAAGCCGCGGGCGTAGCAACAGTATCGAGTAAATGGTCGAACCAAGGAATGTAGTAGCCAGCAATTTCTAGCAAACAGGCAGCGCCAAAGACAATTAAAGCTTGAGGGGTTTCTATCCAATCAAAATCAGTTGGAAGGTTTAGATGTCCAACGACAGTAGCAGCACTAAGCACGAGCAACGGTACGAAAACTCTAAAACCTGCTGCCGTGCTGAGGGCAATTCCTAGTAAAAGCTCAATTAAAATATCTAAGTTGATAATGTCACTCAAGTTATTCTTCGCAGTTGTTTTCCTAATGACATCGTAGCTACTACGCGATCGTTTCTATTCTGTCTTAAGAGAGAGCGTAAAGAAATGCGATCGCACTTCCTTTTAAGAACTAACTCATCGAGTAAATTTCCCAACCAGCCACATCGCTAAACTTAACCCAAAACTGATAAGGAGCATAGTTGCAATTGGGAAATAGAGACTAAATCCTGGACGTTCAATTTTCAGATCGCCAGGTAAATTTCCTACCCATCCTAACTTGTCGGCAAACAGCCAGAAGCTAAGCCCAACAATTACTAGGATGATACCAATACCAAAAATTAATTTGCCAATGTTTTCCATCGGTTTTGACCCCAAAACTCAACCATATAAAATTTGACAAACGAAGAAAAAAGCGATCGTCCACCAAAAGAAGTTATTCTGATTTTAAGAAATCTTTTAAGTAAAAAATTATGGCAAGCAATACGCTACTTGACTGGATACTGGGAGGACTCGCTCTAACGATTTTAGTGAGTGGGCTATTGATGCTCTTGAGTGGGGTTTTAAAAATGAATAACAAGTCCTGAATTATTTACTAATTAACCTGTCGTTCGTTTTTTTTAAGTGCGATCGCATGGAGATCCCAAACAAAGTTTTTTGCAAGCTATTTTTTTTCTGCTGGCTTGGCAAGAGAACCCAGACGTACTAAAAATCGTTCTTTGAGTTGCAAGGCTTGAAAAGCTTCTTCTACTGAGGAATTATTCTGGCTAGTCACTTCTTTGCTAGAGTCTGTTACTTTTTCTGACGAAGGAATAGATGGTGTTTTGGGAAGCGATGGCAGTTGCAGTTTAATCGCTTCTGTTTCGCTACAGCGATTGAGTTGTGGAGGTAAAATATGACTGGAATTAGCTTGCATTCGCTGAAACTTCTTCGTCATTTTACTCGGTTCGGGCAAATTGAGATTTAACGGCGTAGATGAGGCTTCTTGGGCGAGTAGATAGTCAATCTTGCGAACGAGTTCTTCTTGAGCGTTAGGAAGCGCGATCGCGTAACTGGTAGAATGATTCTCTTGTGCAATCTTACTTAAATCGGTAGTGACGATGAATGGTTGACGAATCGCTACCAATCCAGCAGCAGTTTCTAAAATAACCGTTCCCAATAAAAGAGAAACTTCCCATTCACTCGGAATTTCTAAGTTAGCGTAAAACTGATAAGGTAGAGTTGTTTCGGGCAACGATTGCAAGAAATTAATACAGACTTCGCCAGTTTGCGGGTTACGCAATTCGTAAAGTAATTTGCCAAGCATAACTGACTCACCACTCTCGCAGAAATCGCGCCGTTCAATGCGTCCAGAAATCGCGATCGCTTCTCCTTTTGCTCTTACAAAAGTATCTCGTTCGAGGACGATTGACAATTTTTGAGAAGCAAGTTTGCTAATGTTGCTTAAATGGGAGTTAGAAATTGCCTTTTCGTCTTGAGAGGTTATTGGTTGTAGCGATCGCGATTTCTCCTGGGGTTTATCCCCTTGCATCATCGGTTCGATTTGCTGCAACAATTGTTCTAATTGCTGTAAATAATGTTCTGCTTTGGAATTGGGGGCAGTAGAAGCAATGCTTTCTGTTTCTACAGGAGATAAAGGAACATAAGGAGAAGAATCGAGACAAGGAGCAAGAGCTATATTATCTATTGTATTTGTTTCAATTGGAGCATTTATTTTTATTTGTATGCTTTCTTGCCAAAATCCTCCTACTAACTCTGACATAATATCGGCACAGCAACGGATTGTCCAAGTTCCTGCTTTGAATTCTGTAAAAGGAAGAACCATTACTAGTCCTTGAGCATTCGTACAACGCAAATATTTGTGATAACTTCGCCCTGAACAATCGCCGTTTTCGGACTGATAGATGACGCGAATCTCGACATCGAGATTGACACGATCTGAGTGAGCGACTACTCTATATTTGCCTTCTTCTAGTTCCTGGTTGGGTTTTTGGAGAGAAAGCCAAGCGCGATCGCCTTCTTTTTGTATGAGGAATTCCCAGCGTTTCATCGGTTATTTAGCGTCATTCAGTCACGATTTTTGACGCGCGATCGCTAGTTTTTGTGCCTTTTAATTTCTTGTTTTAAATTTTCAAGATCGCTAAATAACTCTGCTTGGGCGATCGCTTGTTGTTCTTGAGTTGCCATCCACTTCAATTGAACCGTGTTATTGTCTGCTTCTGCATCTCCCAACACCAAACACGCCGCCGCACCGCTGCGATCTGCCCTTTTGAACTGCTTGCCAAAAGCGCTACCGCTCAAGTCTAACTCAACCTTAAATCCTGCACCTCGTAACTTTTGCGCGAGGATTAATGCCTGAGATTCTGCCTTTTCTCCCCTCGAAACCAGATAAAAATCGGGCGCGATCGCAGGAGATTGCTGGAGTTGTTGCAGCAGAATAATTAAACGTTCCATGCCAATTGCCCATCCCACGGCTGGCGTATCCGGGCCGCCCAGTTCCCGCACTAAACCATCATAGCGACCGCCGCCGCACACGGTTGCTTGCGCTCCCAAGTCATCAGAGATAATCTCAAAAGCGGTGTGAGTATAGTAATCCAAACCGCGTACCAGACGAGGATTAATTTGATAATCTATTGACAAATTTGTCAATAGATGCTGTACGCGATCGAAATGTTTTCGAGATTCATCGCCAAGATAATCGACGATTTGGGGTGCATTTTGAGCGATTTTTTGGGTTATTTCGTCTTTGCTATCCAAAATTCTTAATGGATTGCGACTGAGGCGTTCTTGCGAGTCTTTATCTAACTCTTCTTTGTAAGGCGTGAAATAGCTAACTAAAGCTTCTCGATAGGAGGCGCGGTCTTCTCCCCGACCGACTGAGTTAATTGTAAGTTTGAGAGTTTTCAATCCTAACATTTGTAATAAGTCAGTTGCGATCGCAATGACTTCCACATCTGCTCTAGGGTCGGAACTCCCAATAACTTCGACTCCGATTTGGTGAAATTGACGCTGGCGACCCGCTTGAGGACGTTCGTAGCGAAACATTCCTCCTTTGTACCAAAGACGCTGAACGCCGCCGCTAGCGAAGAGATTGTGTTCGATAAAAGCGCGAACTACTCCCGCCGTTCCTTCAGGACGTAGGGTAATCGATCGCTCGCCGCGATCGCGAAACGTATACATTTCTTTACCGACAATATCAGTCGCTTCGCCAATTCCTCGCTCGAATAGTTCGGTAGGCTCAAAAATTGGCGTGCGAATTTCTTGATAAAGTGCTTGAGTGAGAATTTGTGTGGCGATTGTTTCTACTTGTTGCCAGTAAGCGACTTCTTCTGGCAAAATATCTCGCGTTCCTCGTATTGCTTGAATTGCACCCATTGGAATTACCGATCTGCTTGCTATTGTTTCCCATGATAACGCTCAGATCTTATAGCATTTTGGATTGTGGATAAGAGGATTTTGGATTGGAATTCCCTTCTAAGGCTTTATTTGCTAAGAAACAAGTAAATTCGCGATCGCATTTCGATCTAAACGACATAATCTAACCTCTTGTTGACTTCTCTGGACTCAATGCTTGTTGCCTCACAAATTCCTCATGTTTTTTATTTATGGTTTAGATAAAGCAGGTTCAGTCGGAGGAGGTAAGGACTCATGGAAAATGTTAAAAAGATTAACGACGAACTAACTGTAGCGGGACAGATAACGCCAGAACAGTTACAACAAGCATCGCAAGAAGGTTTTAAGTCAGTTCTCAACCTGCGATCGCAGAGCGAAGAGACTTTCTGGAGCGACGAGCAACAACAGGTAGAATCGTTAGGACTGCAATACTTTCATCTTCCGGTTGTTAAGGTTGAGGAATTCACCGAGGAACTGACAACCGAAGTACTCAAAAAAATTGATGAAATCCCAAAACCCTCCCTCATCCACTGTGCTGCTGCCATGCGTGCTGGAGCAATGTCATTGATGTATGTAGCAACGCGACAAGGAATGTCACCAGAACAAGCATTCGAGCAAGCCGAGCGAATTGGTTTTGATTGTAGTGCCCATCCGCAAGCGAAAGAGTTCTTTAAGAACTATGTAGAAAAGCACTCTCAAATGAACGCTCGTTGACCCATCACTAAATTGGATCGGTTGAGCTTATTCTAGGAAATTTCCATCTGTTTTACAGTGCAGAGGATGTCAGAGTAAAAGATAACTAAAAAAACGTTTTCCCATTCGCTCATCACTCACTTTGGGAGGAGAGAAAAATGTTATTTCGTCAATTACTTGATGCTGAAACTAGCACTTACACTTATTTGATTGCCGATCTCGACGCAAAAGAAGCAATTCTCGTCGATCCGGTTTTAGAACAAGTCGATCGCGACCTGAAATTACTCAAGGAATTGGGACTAAATTTGCGTTACTGTCTAGAAACGCATATCCACGCCGACCACATTACAGGAACCGATCGCTTGCGTCAGATAACGGGTTGTTTGGGTATTGTTCCCAAAAACGCGCAAGCTGCCTGTGCAGATCGCCATATTCGCGATGGAGAAACGTTGAAACTAGGAACGATAACCATTCAAGCGATCTCCACGCCAGGACATACCGATAGCCATAATGCCTATCTTGTTAATGGCGATCGCGTATTAACGGGAGATGCTTTATTCGTTCGAGGATGCGGTCGCACCGATTTTCAAAGTGGCGATGCAGGAACCCTTTACGATTCAGTAACGCAGCGTTTGTTTGCCTTACCGGATGAAACCTTAGTTTATCCCGCTCATGACTACCGAGGTCATACTGTCTCGACCATTGGAGAAGAAAAGCAATGGAATCCTCGTTTTGTTGGACGAACTCGCGATGGCTTCATTGAATTTATGGGAAACCTGAACCTACCCGATCCCAAGAAAATAATGGAAGCCGTTCCAGCTAACGAGATGTGCGGTCGTTTAGCGAGTTCTGTGACATAATCGAGGCATCCTAAAAACTTTCGCTCTCGCTCCCTAGAACGATCGGCTTGCGTAAAGGAAAACCCGTCATGAAAATCCTTATTGTGGAAGATGACGAGCGAATTTCAGTCCCGTTGGCACAAATTCTGAACGATAAACAACATTATGTAGTTGATATGGCTGCCGATGGGGAAGAAGGTTGGCTATTTTTAAAATGCTCTGCCTACGACCTAATTTTGCTGGACGTAATGCTGCCTAAATTAGATGGGATCGGTCTGTGTCAGCGCTTGCGGCGAAGCGGTTGCATGACTCCCGTACTGATGCTCACTGCCAAAGATGCCAGCAGCGATCGCGTTATGGGACTCGATGCAGGCGCAGACGATTATGTGGTCAAACCCTTCGACCTGCCGGAATTATTAGCCCGAATCCGCGCCCTGCTGCGACGGGGCATAGCTGCGCAGGTGAGCGATCAGCACGTCGCTGGTAATCTCGGTTTCGCCGTCAGGAAGGCAGCTATGCGGCGCCTGACCTGCTGCCCGCTCCTGCTTGATCCGGTCCCGATAGGCGAGCGCGACCGTGCGCATCAGGCTGATGGCGCGCGCAAAATCGGGATACTTTGCCGGATCGAAGGTGCCCGTGGCCTCGACCTCTTTCCTGATCTCGGTCGCGTCGATCCGGTTCCAGTCGGCCAGATATTGGGCGACCGTCATGTCTGTGTCCTGCGCGCCGACAGGAGCGGCGCTCGCCAAGGCCACGGCCAACAAGGGGACAAGCAAGCCGCGCATCAAAAAACCTCCCGGTGTGATCGCTGCAGCGAAGCACCGGGAGGTTGAATGGATTGTGAATTTTTCGGGCAGGTCGCAGGCTTACGCCCCCTGCGGCGCCTCATCACCCTTGGAACTACCGAAGCGCTTGCCCGCCTTGGGAATGGCCGATCCGTGCACGGCCACAGGGACGCTCGGTCCGCGCGGTGCATCGGGGCGGTCGATCTTGCCGGTTTCGAGCAGCGCCTTGATCTCCTCGCCGCTCAGCGTCTCGTATTCGAGCAGCGCCTGGGCGAGCAAGTGGAGCTGGTCCTCGTTGGTCTTGAGGATGTCGGTCGCGCGCTGGTGCGCGCCTTCGACCAGCCCCTTGATCTCGGTATCGATCAGTTCGTTGGTCTTGCCCGAACGGAAGGTGCGCTGCGCCTGACCGTAACCGAGATAGCCTTCGGACTGTTCTTCATACTGGAGCGGGCCGAGCTTTTCC
>JALOOL010000041.1 GCA_025454425.1 Hydrococcus sp. Prado102
TCGGTCTAGCTAACAAAATTTAGACCGATCTTTTTTTATCATAATTTGCCTCAAATCCCTACTCGGCTTGCTTTCAACTAGTTCGTCACCCCGTCAGGCTTGGGCTGCATCTTCAAGTTTTGAGCGCGTTCTGCCATTGAGTGTTACGTTAGCTCCAGTGTTAAGAAATTCTTCAGCAATGGCGTAGCCTAGACCAGTTGCGCCACCCGTGACGATCGCGGTTTGAGTCGTCATACTATTAACCTCAAATTAAGTTCAAAGATTTGTTGCAATTCCAGAGGCGGTTCGGCTTAGTGGTTCTGAGTTTGTCGCCGAAACTCCTCAACTGGCATTCCTGCAATTCCCCAGTCTTCAAGAGCGACTTCCTCGATCGTCACAAAGGTAGTTGCTGGAGACTTATCTAACACTCGAACGAGAAGGTCTGTTACTCCCTTCATCAGTTCGGCTTTTTGAGAGGGGGTTGTTCCTTCTCGCGTGATTTTGATATTGACGTAAGGCATAGTTGTTCTCCCTTGGTTGTTTATACCCTTCCGATTGTGAGAAAAATCGTTTTGGGTTCCGCAATCGAATCGGCTAACCTTTTACCTCCAAATTCATCGTTTTCTACATGAATAAAGCTGATATTGGTGATGCCTATAAAGGCAAAAACTGTTTTAATGTATGGATCTTGATGATTCCACTTCTCGTTACGACCTCCAGCATCATATCCACCATCACCACTCGCATTAAGAGATTACCTAACCCAAAAGCATTATTGGCAATCTCCACTATCGTTCCGCTTGCCGCGCTCTACCTCCCCACCCTCAGCAACGCGGGGTGGGGAGGTAGAGCGCAATTGTTGTAAATGCTTTCTTCGTTGAAGTCGCTTTACAATCTGAAAAGCGATCGCGCTACTTTTGTATTTTTTGTTACAAAATCTATCTGGGCAACAAGCTAAAACAATCTGCAATTAGCCGTTGTGTAAGCAAATCAAAACAAGGAAGCGATCGCATGACATTACTCAAACAGCCACTCAAGTATACATTGTTAGCAGTTACTGCCCAAACCTTATTCGCTCTTCCAACACTAGCAGCAGATTTTGTCTTTGGCGAGACAGCACTAAGAGAAACGGAATATTTATCGAGAAATTTAGCAGGTCGCAGTATTGGCACTCAAAAAGAACGAGAAGCGATCGCCTACTTATCTCAGCAATTAACCAGCTTTGGCTATCAACCTACATTACAACCTTTTAGCTTCGAGTATGAGGGGCAAACTTACAACTCTTTTAATATTATTGTCGAGCGCAAAGGAACTTCTGGAAAACAAATTATAGTAGGCGCTCATTACGATACCGATCCCAGTAGCGCCACAGTAGACCGTACTAACTTAGAAGGAACTAATGATAATTCGTCTGGGGTCGGCGTACTGCTAGAACTGGCTCAAAGACTAGAGAACGAACGAAATCATAGCGTTAAATTTATTTTATTTGGGGCAGAAGAAGTCGGTTTGGTCGGTTCGGGCTATTATGCTAACAATATGAGTTCTCAAGAAATTAAAAATACGCTTGTCATGGTGAACCTCGATAGCTTAATCGTAGGCGACAAGATGTATTTTCATGCAGGCAGACTCGCTGCTACTAAACCAGAATTCGGACGCTACCGCGATCTGGCTCTAGAAATTTCCGATGAATTAGGTATTGAAGCAGAAACCAATCCAGGTTTAAATCCAGCTTATCCCAAAGGAACGGGTTGTTGCAGCGATCTCGAATCTTTTGATTTCCAAGTTCCCGTACTAGCAGCAGAAGCAACTAACTGGGATATCGGCGACTTGGACGGCTATACTCAAACAACCAATCCCAGAGTACCAGGCGGCGCTACATGGCACGATCCGGCAACCGATAATTTAGCCTTTATTAATGAAGTATTTCCTGGTTTAATTGAAAAGCGGACGCGAGAATACACTCAGGTTTTAGATGTGTTTTTAGATCGCGTTAACGCGCAATCCGTCCCCGAACCCACTGGAATTCTAGGAATGACAATGGCATTGGGGTTAGGAGGATGGCTGGTTAAGAAAAGTCGGAAGTCGGAAGTCGGAAGTCGGAAGTAAAAAGACAAGGGGGACAAGGAGCGTCCTTTGGAGGACTTTTGGAGTGTGGGGAGTGTGGGAGGACAAGGGGAAAGGGTAAGGGAGACAAGGAGACTTTATTTTGAACTCTGAACTTTGAACTTTAATCACCGATCATTAATAACTGTTTAAGAGAAACAAGAAAGATGAAGGATATAAAGAAAATATTTACTTTCGACTTTCGAACTCCGCCGCGCAGGACGATAGTCCGAGCAGCGCCGACTTTCGACTTTCCAAGACCGATCGCGATATTAATAGCTAGCAGTAGCCTCATTGCTCAAAGCTGGTTAATTCTTCCCCTTCACGCTCAAATGACGGAATATTGTCAATTTCCCGAAGATGCGATCGCCCAAAAAAATAATCTCCTCAAATCTTCGCTCAAAGGAAACCCCAATGCTCAAAAAGAATATCAAGCTTTGATTCAAAAACACGCCGAATGGTTGCGTCAGTGTCGCGCTAGAACTTGGCCGCAAGAACAGGCTATATGGTTGCGCCTATACCCGTGCGACGTTCGTTTGGGAGCGCTCGATGCTACCTTAGATCGCATCGTCAATCGAGGCTACAATGCAGTTTATCTAGAGGTTCTAGGGGATAGCCAAGTGTTGTTACCTCCAGCAGATAATCCGACTCCTTGGGATAGCGTCGTGCGATCGTATCCAGAAGACAAAAATATCGATTTATTGGCGCAAACCATCGCAAAAGGACGCGAACGAGGGCTAAAAGTTTATGCGTGGTTATTTACGATGAATTTTGGCTATGCTTACGCACAGCTTCCCGACCGCCAAACGGTAATGGCACGTAACGGTCAAGGTGAAACCAGCATCGCGGTTGTAGACGACCAATCGCAAGCCTTTATCGATCCTTATAACTTGCAAGCACAAGAAGATTACGCGCTACTGCTGGCTGAAGTAGTCAAAAGACGACCCGATGGCGTATTATTCGATTACGTGCGCTATCCTCGCCCAAGCGGAGCGCGATCGCTAGTTGACGATGTAAAAGATTTGTGGATTTTTAGCGAAGCTTCTAGGGAAGCGCTTTACAATCGAGCGCAGAATAGTCGGGGCCGCGCTTTAATCGAGCTATATCTTCAGCAGGGAAAAGTTACTGCTAGCGATATCGCCAAGATAGAAAAGTTGTATCCCCAAGAAGGCCCCCCACAATGGCAAGGTCGCAGTTCGGATTCTAATAGTCCGCAACAGTTAAACTGGGATTTATGGCGGCTTAGCGTCGCTCATGCCGCTCAAGGCGTAGTTGATTTTGTTTCTGTAGCTGCATCCTACGTCGAAAATCAGGGAATTCCTGCGGGAGCCGTATTTTTTCCAGAAGGCAATCAAGTTATCGGTCGAGGAGGATACGATTCTCGCCTGCAAGCTTGGGATAAATTTCCCGCCTCGATGGAATGGCATCCCATGTCCTATGCTTTATGCGGTAATGCTAGTTGTATTGCAGACCAAGTGAAATTAGTATTGAGTATGGCTTCTCCTCAAACTAAAGTCGCTCCCGTGTTAGCTGGGTTTTGGGGAAGGAGTTACAATAATCGCCCTTCGCTAGAAGAACAGATGCAAGGGATTCATGCAGCATTTCCTAAGATAAATTCGGTCAGCCATTTTGCTTTTCCTTGGATAGAACCTGAATTTGATAAGGAACGCCGATTCTGTAGGGGCGATTTAATACAATCCGGCACGATGAGATAACGATCGCGATGTAGAAAAGCCTTTAAAGAAGATTGTATGTCAGCCGCGATTTAAGATAAAACTCAAAATAGCTCCAGCAACGCCAGATGAGTTCTCTTCATGAATGCCCAAAGTCCCAGGAAGCCTGACGCTGCGTACTTCTGGAAGGATCGCGATCGCTTCCATTTCTCCTTTAGAAATCGGAGGCGCGTTTTCTGCAAGAATGACTAAGATTGGAATTGAGAGCGATTGGATACACTCAATAATTTCAGAGCGATTTTCAACCGGATCGATCCTGCCTGTTACGAATGCCGCAGGAGCAAATCTCGCGCCTGGTTGTTGGGTAATCTCTCGTTTGGCGGCGATGAATTCTGGCGTGAGAAGATTGGCATCGACATAAACGTGCCGACCGTACATCAAACGCAGAAACGAGGAAGTCGTATTGAGTTTGTATAAAAATTGTCCTAAAATCGGCGATCGCACTAAATTTCTAACCGCGCTTGCAAGACCTTTAGACGCTCCCATCGCCCGTAATGGTCCTCGCCAAGTAGGAGCGACTAAAACCAGTTTTAAGACGGCTTCAGGACAATCTTTTGCCAGTTGTAAGGCATATCCTGCCGCATGACCTGCCGCTACAATAATAATTGGCGTACTAAAAACAGAACTTACAAAATCTTTCAGTAGCTGACGATACAAAATTGGCTGATAATCCAAAGAAAGACGATCCGACTGACCGAATCCGGGCCAATCTAAGGCAATAGCTTGAAACTGAGAGGATAGCGATCGCGCAATTGAAGCCATCTCTGCACGGGTAGAAACGGTACTAAAAGCAGGAAGCATCAACACAGGCGTTCCTTGACCGAGAGTTTCATAAACAACCGTTACGCTTTGTCCTTGCCAATTCCAAATAAATTGATTTATGGTTCCGCCAATTGTACCGTTAGTCGATGTGAGTGACGATCTAGTTAAGGCTTTCATATTATTTATAGATACAGTTCTTACATCTATAAGCATACCAAAAACTATTTGTCAAGAATATTCTTAACAAATAGCGCAGTTTAACAAGATGTTTAATTTCGTTTGGACTTAAGAAACCGAATTCTTATTTTTTTCCTTAGCTAGTTTTCGTTTGAAAAAGACACCAAATCCGAGTGCAGTACTTGCCCCTAAAATAGTTAAGGGTTCGGGTGTAGCTGCTGTTACAACGCGCAACTCATCATAACCCGTTTGCCAAATGTTAAAGGACAAATCGAGCGTATTGCCGCCACCACTAACAAAAAAATCGGATAATCCAGCTAAATCCGAGTCATGTTCCTCCAATTCCCGCCAATAACCTACTTGTGCGTAAGGCGTACCGGAGGCTCCTAAAGTTGCATCGCTGCCTTCAAGATTGCCTTTACTCCAAATGAATCCCAAAATCTCGCTCTCGAAAGTAATCGAACCGCTAGCCCTCATCCAAGATGAGGAATCGCTTTCTGGATTGAAGTAAATATTGTAGCTATCTACTAGTCTACCCGATGTAATGGAGCCTGCATCGAGAGCGATATCGTCATTGGAAAAGGCAATATTTGTGGATTCCTCAAAAACTTGTAGCGTACTGGCTTGGGGATAGTCGGTTGTAGATGGCGCGTCGATTTGACTAATTCCCGTCGTGCTTAATATGCCTGCCATCGCTGGTACGGGAATTAAAACTGATAGTGGGATAAACAATAATAAATTTAGGGTTTTCATGAAGTTATTTATTTTCAACTACTATCAAATTTGTTTAAATTTTATCTGGCAAAGATGAATATTGCGTGTGTCTTCTGTATGATTTTAGGAACTTTACAAAATCTTTAAAAAAGCAACACCAAGAAAATTTTGTCTTCGTTATTTTAATTTAAATTCTCAAATTTTTCCAATCTTTATATTTTTAAGGCGCCCCCAAGCGCGAGGAATTACAATTACATTGCTGAGACGATTTTAAACAACCGTATTAAATTATTGACAACTTCTATTTTTTTAGTAATTATGTACTAAAATAGCGAATTAATGATTATGCGATCGCTTGTATCGATTAATACCTCCTATATTATTCTCTCCTCAAGATTGCCTAGCTTGAATGCTTCTCATGTAGAATGAGCGAGTGTATTATCTATTTTCGCAACAAAAAAGATCGCTTACTCCAGAAAAACTGAGCGATAAAATAAACTAAAAGACCCGCACTCATTCCTGGCAGCGCTTCATAAATAATATCAGACCATTTAAAGACTAGACTCCACGCGATCGAAAAAGCAATTCCAACACTCATCATCAACAATGCCACGGGCGTACTTACAGGGAATTGCAAAACGCGCAATAATAACAATGGCCCCAATCCCGAAGCTAAAGCAGACCAAGAAAAAGTAATGAGTAGGAAGACATTATCGTCGCCTGCTAAGGCAATACTCAAAACAATTATTGTTATGCTTAAAGTTCCTAGCTTTACCCATCTATAGGAATTAGCCAATCCAGGAAAAATATCTTGCGTTAGTGCCGCCGAACAACAGAGAATTTGAGAATCGGCAGTAGACATAGTAGCAGCAAACACGCCTGCTAACATCAATCCGACAAAAAGAGAAGGCAACAACTCATGAGCCAGATAAGGCAATGCTAACTCAGGATCGCCGCCATTTATCAAATCCGGCAGTAAAACTCGTGACGATAAACCGATACCGAGTGCAGAAAAAGAAGTGGTCAGACTAGCGAGGGTTTTGATATTGAGCGCCTTATTAACATTATCTGCCGAATCGATCGCCATCGCCCTAACCAAAATATGAGGTTGACCGACGACACCAAACCCCGCCACAATCCAACCGATGAAAAAGGGGATAAAACCAAGCGGAAGATTAGTAGGGCTTAAATTGACGAGTTTTACATCTATATTTCCTAATTTAGACCAGAGTTCGATGAATCCGCCACAATTTGCGATCGCAACCGATAAAAGCAACAGCAACGAACCAATCATAATGATTCCTTGTACTGCATCCGTCCAAATTTCGGCACGTACACCGCCAGAAAAACAATAGATAATGACGATAGCAGCCCCAAGTATAATGCCCAGATGGTAATTCCAACCAAACACGACATTAAGCGCTTTGCTTCCCGCTACCAGTTGCGAAGCGGCATAGGAACCCAGGAAAGCAATAATAATGATACCCGAAACGATAGAAATCCAGCGATCGCCCCGGTTATTTTGCGCGAGAAAATCAGAAACAGTATCGGACGAGGTAGCTTCTGAAACTCGTCTTAAGCGCTTAAAAAACAACAACCAAGCTAAATAATCTCCAATTGCCCAACCAATTACCAACCAAATCGAAGAAATTCCTATCTTATAAGCAAAACCAACCTGACCTAAAAATAATAAACCACTTTGACCCGTTGACATTGCCGACAGCGCCGTTAGCCAAGGATTTACCTCGCGACTGGCTAGTATGTAATCAGTCGTCGTATTTTGCTTTTTAGTTGCCGAATAAATTCCCACCGAAACGATTAAGGCAAGGAATATGATAAATGTAAGCGCGATCGTAATTTGATTGGTCATTTTTTAAGAAAGGCAACAGGCAATAGGGGAAAGGGGAAAGGGAAACTAAGGTAGAAGATTTACTCCTGAACTCCTGTACGGGCGTTGGCGTAGCCTTCTCCAAAGGAGTACGGGCAGGAAAGCCCCTACTGAACTCCTAAACTTCTAAACTCCTAAACTTTCGACTTACGTCCAAGGGACGGGCTACGCCAACGACTTTCGACTTCCGACTTTTAATTAGTCTCCGCCAATTTCCACTAACTTACCGATGTTGAAATCGATGCGCATCCATCCTTTGAGTTTTTGTAAGTTACCTAGCAAGAGTAAAGGAATTTGCCAGTGATGGACGGTTAAAAATGGTAGCGGGTCATCTGACATAAGAATTGCATCTGTCCCTTGGCTGATTTTTTGCCACCATTCTCGTAACTGTTTCCAAGAACGAATATTAGTGAGTCGCCATAATTCGTGATATAGCCAGTATGTCGGTTTGCTATTGGGTAGAGGCGTAATAGGCGGTTCGTTTTCATTTTGGGCATCCTTGAGATAGGCATCAGCTACGCCAGGATGGTCGTGAAACATGGTAATCGCTGAATGGATGCGGGGATTGCATTCGATAGGATATACGGTTCCATCTTCGGTTTGAATAAAATCAAACGATATTTGTCCGGTGAGATTCATCGCCCTGACGAAGCATTCTACCCAAGCAAAAATATCGGGGTTATCAACGTGTTCGTAATTGACTTGAAACGGAGATGACTTGGAACAACAATGCAAGCGAACGATTCCGTTACGAACGGTACTATGAGTGCAATATTCTTGTCCTTTGATAAACTCCTGCATTACCCAAGGCTTTTCTGAAGAGATAGGCAATTGTTTTATATACTCTTCCATTCCCTCAAACGGCAACTTAGTTAAATCCAAGCGATGTACTGAATCATAGGGAATGCTTTTGAGGATATACTTGCGATCGCTGCCCTCAAAATCAAAATCGAGTATCTGTTGGGGTTCCGTAAAACGAAATACTTTTGGAACCGACAAACCTAAATAACCTGCTTTTTCGCAGAAAGCAAATTTATCGTCGAGAATTTTTGTCACCTCAGCATCGAAGTGAATGACTTCGCAGTAAGGGGACAATAAAGGTTTGGCTAGAGAATCGTAGTAACTAGCGACGGGACTAGAAACGGGAATGAAGACATCAATATTTTCCTTTGTGACAATCTCCAGCAATCCCTGACAATAACCATCTGGATCTTTTTCTGGGGCGGGTACGGTATAAAACCCTTTCACCGCTTTCGAGAACCTGTGACCGGAAAGCCAATATTTATGAGTTTCCACCAAAAATACTTCGTGTCCTGCTGCGTGAAACGATCGCGCTAATTGCAGGGCTTTAGTCATCTTACCTCCCGTTAGTAAGATTTTCTTGCCATTCGAGGACACAATTTCCTTACTGCGCCAGGGAGTACCGATAACATACCACAGCCACGAAATGGCTACTGCTACTAAATTGAAAGGCAACAAAATTAATAGCAAAGTCAGCGTCCCAATATTCTGTAATAACGCAACACCTTTATTTAAAGACTGTGAAATCTGAGTCATATCTATAGCAATTCTCTTATAAAAGTTCAGTCGTAGGGGCGAATGGCCATTCGCCCTTACATTCGCAAATATTCTTCCTTGTCCTCCTTGTCCCCCTTGTCTCCCTTGTCTCCCCATCTCTCTACCCTCTGCGCCTCTGCGTGAGATATAAAACAGCTAGCGGGAAAGGGAAAACCCCTTCCCACTCCCTATCTAACCGTCTATACGCTTTATGATGGTTAGACCGTCTCGCAAAGGTAAAATCACCTGTTCGACGCGAGGGTCTTCTGCAACGACGCGATTAAACTCGGCTATCGCCTCGCCATTAGAAGTGCGCTGCTGTGGAGGTAAATACACCTGTCCTTGAAGTAAAGTGTTATCCACGCAAATATATCCGCCAGAAGCTAACAGCCCCGCATCCAACAACAAGCGATAGTAATCGATGTATTCCTTCTTATCGGCATCTATAAATACCAAGTCGAAGGACTCGCCTGCTTGGGCTAACTTTTGTAGCGTCTCCAAAGCGGGGGCGACTTCTACAGAAATTTTGTCTCCAATTGGAGACATTTTGAAGCATTCCTGGGCAAACTCTGCGACGTAAGCATCTACTTCGCAAGCAACCAAGCGACCATCTTCGGGTAAAGCTTCAGCCATTGCGAGGGCGGAGTATCCAGTAAACATCCCGACTTCGAGGATGCGTTTCGCACCTGTCATGCGAACGAACATCTTCAAAACTTGCCCTTCGAGATGTCCCGAAAGCATTTCTTGTTCGAGTTGGCGGACTGTTTCGCCATCAGAAAACCGCTTACTCCAGTCTTCTTGTTGCGTTTTCTTTGCTAAGGCAGCTAACGCCTCTGATTCTTGCGTTGAAAATTCCTCAATGTAAGGATCTATACCCTCAGCTAGATGATATGCTGTTTGCAAGGATGTCTTAAGCTGGTCTGAAATGTTCTCGGCTTCGGCTAGCTTAAGGATATTTTGTAGCTGTTGGACTAGGATGCCTAATGGTGTCACTGGTCTGGCAGTTTTTTTGTCGCTAACCGTCACCATTAGTTTGCACTCCCTACTAATTCGAGTTCCGATTCTTCTTCGAGTGTCATATAAGCATCCACTCCTTCGCCGCCGCGAGGATAGGACTCGCACAAATGCTTGTGTTCGGCAAGGACTTGGGCGAGTTCGTCCCGTGTTAAGTCGTTGAGGAAAAAACAAGTGCCGATAGGACGCGGCATAGCTGCCCTGAGTTGACCATCTCTTGTCTGGATTATCGATTGGGTGGCTTTCCACGCTAAATCGGTGTCGAAGAGAGGATGGTCTAGAGATAGTCCCAAACGACTCATTAAATTAAGGATGCGATCGCGTTCTTCGGTGCTAATATATCCCCGATGGGCAGCAAGCGTCGCCGAAAATGCCATGTCAATATTGACCCCATGACCGTGATACATGGGGACGTGTGGGGCGAGTTCTAAGGTAGGACTCCAGGTATGTCCGTAGGCAATAACGCGATCGAGATCTAGTTCGTGTAGATTAGGTACTTCCAACTCTAACATCCGTTTGATGGCTTCGTAGGTGACTCGATGCGCCACTGCTTGCAATTCGGGGGTGCCATCCAAGTAACCGAAATGAGTGTTGAGTAAGTCTTCACCGTATTTATCCAATAAATCGAAGACTTCTTTATGAGAGACGACAGCAATTTTAACTAATTCTGCCATCCCGTTGCGCACCTGTGCGGTGGGTAGGGTTCGCAGGAAAGAGAAATCGAGTATTACCTTTTGAGAAGCATGATAAGCACCCAGACGATTTTTCAATTTCTTGTGGTTCACTGCAACTTTGATGGCAACGCTGGCATCAATTAGTCCGATTAAAGTGGTGGGAATGCGGATATAGTTGCTGCGGCGGCGATAGGTTGCACAAGCTAACCCTGCTACATCGGTAATTAAACCACCGCCAACCACCAACACGGGTTCTTTGCGTACTAAACCAAAATCTGCAAACGCATCGACGATTTTTTCTAAGCTACGCAAGCTTTTATTCGGTTCGGTAATCGTAATCGGAAAAACCGTTAAATCAATATCGTAATGCTCGAAATAGTTTTGAATTTGTTCTTGATATAGCTCAAAAACTTGTTCGTCAATAACCATCAAACAGCGTCCAAAATTGCGATAATTATCGGCAATTTCTGAGTTTTCAATTTTAAATACACCATCTACATAAAGAAGGTCGTACTCTATTTTTTCATACCCTTCAACATGAAAAGCTGTTGATTTTGCTTCAAACTTTGCTAATATTTCGCTCACTCTGGTTTCCTCTAATTAGTTAATACGGACAAAAAAACAAAAGTACTAAAAACATCATATACATAATTTTTCTAATTTTCACTGTAAAAACTATAGAAATATTTTAATAGTAATAAATCACTACTTAGATAATTATAAATAAAAATTTGCAGCATAAATTTCTAGTCTAATAAAGACTAAAAATAAGGTCAAAACTATTGGCAAGCAGTCAAAAATGTATTAAATGAAGAACTAAATTACTATAAATAAGTTGAAGCGACTTTTTCTTTAAAATTTATCGCGATCGCTAAAATTGAATCATTTTTATCGGCGGGTTTCCACTTCAAATTACAACCATAATTAACCAAGCGATCGCGGCTAATGGGTGAAAGCACCTTTGTGCAATTCAGATTAATACAAAAATTTAAATAATTCATAAATTTTTCGTTTCAGATCTAACTTTCGATTCGATAGCGCTAGCAACCAGACTATAAAAACTCAGATTGACAAAAACTTATTTGCAGCTATTAAGACGCGATCGACTACCAAATTGCACTCCATCGATATTTTGACTGTAAACGAATAATAATAAATCTACAAAGAGCAGTATTTCTTCTGGTAATAACTTTTACAATCGAACCAAATTTTTCTTTCTTTAGATACTTTTCTTTTTTGCCTAACGGGACTTAGACAATGATTTTGTCATGTAGACGATTATTGCCAACAAATTACGAGCCAACAGCGAATTAGACAAGGCAAAGATAGCGATCGCGACTGGCGAGATTTTCGAGTTCATTGGTGGAAATTATTGCCGTAGCAGGAGTCCTCTTACTGCATTTAAGATAGGAGATAAACGATATTGTAAAGCGATCGCCCCTAATTCTATGAAACGACCCGACGGCCCAAAAACCCCTAAGTTTATACAGCGATTGGAGTGGATTTTCGATCCGGTGGGCTATATGGAGCGATCGCACGATCGCTATCCCGATTTGTTCGTCGCCAAAATCATCGGTTTTGGCGGTACGATCGTTTATGTCAGCCATCCTCAAGCCCTTCAACAACTTCTGACGAACGACCGAAAACAATTTAGCGCTCCTAGCGAGACGAATCGGATTTTAGAGCCTCTTGTTGGCGACAACTCAGTTATGATGCTTGAAGGCGATCCTCACAGAAAACGCCGTCAGTTAGTCATGCCTCCTTTTCACGGGGATAGAATGCGCGCCTACGGGGAGCTAATCTGTAATTTGACGCGCAAGGTTATGGGGCACTTACCGACGGATCGACCTTTTTTAGCGCGCTCGGCGATGCAGTCAATTTCGCTACAAGTCATTTTAGAAGTGGTTTTTGGCTTGTACGAGGGAGAACGCTGTCAGCAACTCAAGCAACTGATGAGCGAGATTGCCGAAGTTTTCCGCTCTCCCCTATCCTCTGCCTTTCTCTTTTTGGACGCACTACAAAAAGATTGGGGTGCTTGGAGTCCTTGGGGTAGGTTCGTGCGCCAGCGACAACAAATCGACGACTTGCTTTATGCCGAGATTGCCGAACGCAGGGCGAATCCCGATCGCGATCGCGCCGATATTCTATCTATGTTAATGTCGGCACGGGATGAGGAGGGTCAACCAATGAGCGATCGCGAGTTGCGCGACGAGTTGATGGCTTTAATGTTTGCAGGTCACGAAACGACGGCAACGGCGATGGCTTGGGCGTTATACTGGACTCACTATTTACCAGAAGTTCGCGACAAAATCTTAAGCGAATTCAATGGTTTGGGCAAATCCCCCGCACTGATGGATATCGCTCGCTTGCCTTATTTAACCGCCGTCTGTCAGGAAACGCTACGCATCCATCCGGTAGCGATGTTAACGTTTCCTAGAGTGGCTCAAGAGCCTGTCGAGATGATGGGCTATTATCTAGAACCTGGAACGGTGGTGATGGGATGTATGTATCTAACCCATCAACGAGAAGATATTTATCCAAATCATCGGGAATTTAAACCGGAACGCTTTTTAGAGCGGCAATTTTCTCCTTATGAATTTATTCCTTTTGGTGGGGGCGTTCGTCGCTGTATTGGAGAGGCGTTGGCACAGTTTGAAATGAAGTTAGTTTTGGCAACGATTTTGTCTGAGTATCAATTAACCCTCGTCGAGAACAAACGCGAACGCCCTCAACGGCGAGGCGTTACCCTCGCACCAGAGAGCGGAGTAAAAATGCAGATTTTGGGGGCGCGGGATCGCCTTTTATCAGTTACCAGTGACCAGTTACCAGTTACCTAATAATTCGGGGTTTCGTAATCAACTCATAAAAATTACGAATTATTTTGACCAGTGACCAGTTATTAGAGACAAGGGAGACTTGAAAGAATATTGATTTTTGAACTTTGGATCTCGGTTGAACGAAAGAACTTTCCCCTTTCTCCTTTCCTCTCATAAAGCTAATTTGAGTATCTGACAAGTAATGCTCATACTTTCTTGATAAAGTACATCTCGTCCCCAACGTTGAAATTGTTTGCTTAGTAATGTCTCAGTTTTCTGATCGGATAGGGGCGTGACTTGCTGAATGCTACAAGCTTGAGCGCCGCCGCCTGCTTCCATGCGCATACATCCGGTCGTTCCCGAACAAAGAACGGTACAGCAATCAGCTTCTAGGTTCGTCGAACTCAGGCGCAAGCTAATCAAGTCTCCTGGAACCTCTCCAGAATCGGTAAGGGGGACGCCCGCTAATTCAGCTTTAATGGTGCGGCGGTCTTCGGTGGTAAAACTAATGCGCCGGATATCGTAATCGCCGCTTTCTCGCTCGTAAGAAACGGGTCGCCATTTTAAACGACTGGCAATCCAGCCCAAGTACATGAAGGCTTGCGCGGGGTTGCCCTTTTCGTAATCGAGGGTAACGCGATCGACTTCAGATAGTGCTTCGCGGCGTTCGGGGGGGTCGAAAGCTTCGGCCGTCAATTCTTGCCAAGCTGCTAGCCGACCCCAGTTGAGATCGTTCATGGGGACTTCTTTTGAGAGAAGTTCGCCAATTCGCAACAAGTCTTCTTCTGGAGATCTAAAGGTACTCGAATCGATAATCGCGCTATCGCACTGAGCGGATAGTCGCTTGAACAAGCCATATTCCGGTTCGGGACTGGCTTTCCACCAGAGGAATTTAGGCAGTCCGCCGATGGTCAGTTCGCTTACAATCGCGCCGATTCTCTCTAGGGCATCGGAAGTACCTCGCAGGGTAATATACTCGCAACAAATTAAGGTATTGTGAGTGCGTTTTTGGATCGGACAATAGGCGGAAACTTGAGCCGTTACCCCCGTATCTTCTTCGGTGGTGGGACATAGGGTTATGATGCGACAGGGATTGGAGGTGGCGATCGCGTCGGCAATTCCCGCCCCTTCTACATCGGGCGTATATTGCTTTTCCAAGCGATGGGCTGCATCGGCGAGTTTTCCTTCTTTTTTGGCTTGCTGATATTCGGCTTCCAGTTTTTTGCGAAATTCTGCGTCGGACTTACCCGTTGGTTCCATTTCATAGACTTTTTGAGCGGATTTGATAGCCGCGATCGAGCGAGGACCGCTAATTCCATCGATCGGGCCGGTATAATAGCCCAAGGCAGCTAATCTTTGTTGCGTTGGGGTTGGTTCGTATACCAACAAGCTAAAAGTTGCTGCTCGCGTTGCGGCTAATCCTTCTTCATTTTCGCTATAAAGTTTCCAAATTCCTCGCAATTCGGCTTCTATCTCGTCGATTGAGACATCTTTGGGAGCTTGCAAGGAAACTAACGGGGAGATTTCTGTGGTTGTCATGGTCAGTAATTAGTAATCAGTAATCGGTTATTGTAGGGGCGCATGGCGTGCGCCCTTTTAGGTGTTGAATTCTAGTAACTGTTTAGAGTCTTCGCCAACGCCGACCGTCTCGATTGATTAAAAATTCTGCTTCGGCTGGTTCCCAGGTTCCGGCTTCGTATTGGGGAATGGTGGCGGGGTCGGAAGAACCATCCCAAGCGGCTAAAGCAGGAGTAACGACTCGCCAAGCTTCTTCTACTTCATCGGCACGGGTAAACAGGGTTTGGTCGCCTAACATCGCATCTAGCAGCAAACGGTGGTAGGCATCAGCGGTAGCCATCCCAAAAGACGACCCATAACCGAAGTCCATCTCTACAGTGCGCGTCCGCAGTTCGGAACCTGGCATTTTTGCCTCAAATCGAAGCGATATTCCTTCGTTTGGTTGAATTCGCATACTCAAGACGTTAGGACTTGTTTGACTGGCGGCTGATTGGAAAATGGATAAAGGAACGTCTCGAAATTGAATGGCTATTTCGCTGACTTTTTTGGGCATTCGTTTGCCCGTGCGCAGGTAAAATGGAACTCCTTGCCAGCGCCAGTTATCGACAATTAGTTTCATAGCGACAAAAGTGGGCGTAGTGGAGTTGGGATTTACCCCAGGTTCTTCTCGATAGCCTTGTACGGGCTTGCCTTTCATCCAGCCTGCTTTGTACTGACCGCGAATAGCCGACCGCTCTAAGTTATTGATATCGGCTAAATGAGTGGCTTGCAAAACTTTGACTTTTTCGCTGCGAATGCTATCGGCATTGAGGGTGTTGGGCGGTTCCATTGCGGTAAAGCAAAAGAGTTGCAATAGGTGGTTTTGCAACATATCTCTCAATGCGCCAACGGTGTCGTAGTAGCCTGCCCGATCTTCTACGCCGACGGTTTCTGCAACGGTGATTTGGACGTGATCCACAAATTGCCGATTCCAGATTGGCTCGAAAATGGCGTTGGCAAAGCGAAAGACTAAGAGGTTTTGAACGGTTTCTTTGCCGAGATAGTGGTCGATACGATAAACCTGTTCTTCTCGACAAACTTTTTGCACGACTCGGTTGAGGATTTGAGCCGAACTCAAATCTTTACCAAAGGGTTTTTCGATAACGACGCGATGTTTGAGCGGGTCTTGAATCATTCCCGCCGCACCCAAGTTTTTTAGGGCTGGGGGAAAGAAGTTGGGCGATACTGATAGGTAAAAGACGCGATTGCCTCTGGTTCCCCGCCGTCCGTCAAGTTCTTCGAGTAGGGTTTTCAGTTTTTGATAGCTTTCGGGATCGTCCATATTGCCGGAGCAGTAGTACAAGCCTTCGGCAAAGTCTTGCCATACGTTTTCGTTGCCGATCCCATCGGAAAATTCTTCGATCCCCTGGCGCATTTGTTCGCGGAAATAATCGTGGCTCCAATCGCGACGCGCAACGCCAACAATGGTCATTTCTGCGGGCAACCTTCGCTCTCGTTTGAGTTGGTATAAGGCGGGAACGAGTTTGCGCTGGGTTAAGTCTCCAGAGGCTCCAAAGATGACTAGGATTAGGGGTTCTGGGGTTCTTTCTTGGCGCAGCCCAACGCGCAGGGGATTTTCTAAGAACGTTACCATCTTTTTTCAGTTATCAGTGATTAGAGTTCAAATCTACTTCTGAGAGAGGTTTTTTGTTTTGGTTTGCATATCCTTGTTCTTCTACCAAACGCTCGACTATCTTCGCCGTTGGATTGCCATCGGGAGATTCTTCGATTGCTTTTTGCCAGATTTCTAACTGCTGTGCTGCTGGGAGTTTAGTAAGGGGACGAATCTGACGTTCGTTGGTTGGAAATTTGTGTACCATGGTACACAAATTTTGAATAACTTCTGAGGCATCAATAAGTTGATATGCCCTTCGTCTTGTTAAACTCCACTTCTCCTGACAATACGCCTCAAAAGTCTTATGAGTTTGGCGGTACAATTTACAATCGCGTATCTCAATCAACGCTTGACCGACTTCGTAAAACGTTTGAAGTCCTCTATCTACGATCGCCTCTAGTTCCCGCAATCGCTCTTTTTCTGCTTCATCTAGCGGGACAATTTCCCAACTATAACCATCATCGGAAGTTGGTTCGCAAACGCGAAGGGAACGATTAGTTTTAAATAGAGGATAGACGTTATACATTGCGGTTGTCAGAAACTAAAAGAGATTATGGGGATCGCAACGATCCCCGTTGCTTCGGTTTCTATACCGTTGCCAGGTGTTTTACCTTGTCTTCAAGGGAAGTTATTAGCGACTCGAAGGGTTTGATAAACTTATCAATTCCATCTACAAGTAATTCGTCCATTACTTCGTTGAGATCGATATCGATATCGGGGTCTTTGAGACTTTCCAATAACTGATAAGCTTCATCAACATTGCTTTCTATCCTCGATCCTGGATGACAATGGTCGGCACAGGCTTCGATTGTTGAAGGCGGTAAGGTATTGACTGTCTCAGAACCGATCAGTTCGTCAACATACATCACATCGCTGTATTCGGGATTTTTAGTTCCCGTAGAAGCCCAAAGCAAGCGCTGAACTTTTGCGCCCTTTTCTGCCAACGCTTTCCAGCGATCGCTCCCAAAAATCTCTTTATACTTTTGATAAGCAATCTTGGCATTGGCGATCGCGACTTTCCCTTTGATGGCTTTTAATTTTGCCTCTTGCTCTATCGCATCGACCCCAGCTTTTAGCTTGGCATCAATACGAGCGTCGATATTACTATCGATGCGGCTGAGAAAGAAACTAGCTACCGAAGCCACCTTACTAACGTCCTTCCCTTCTGCCGCGCGTTTTTCCAAGCCTCGGATGTAGCTCCAAGCTGTTTCTACATAACTATCGACCGAAAATAGGAGAGTAACGTTGACGTCGATCCCTTCGCTAATTGCCGTCTCAACAGCAGGCAATCCTTTCGTCGTCCCTGGAATTTTAATCATGATATTAGGGCGATCGAGCGTTTGGAAGTAGCGTCGGGCTTCTTGGATCGTCATTTCGGTGTCGTGGGCGATAACTGGCGGCACTTCGATGCTCACATAACCATCAAACCCCTTACTTTCTTCATAAACTGACGCTAAAATGTCGCAAGCGTTGCGGATATCCTCAAACACCAGCGATTCGTAGATTTCTTGTACGGATTTGCCCGCTTTTATTCCCGCTTCGATATCCCCGTCGTAACTTTTATTCCCCACGATCGCTTTTTCAAAAATCGTAGGGTTAGAAGTAATTCCTACAATTCCCCGATTAGAAATTAACTGCTTTAATTCGCCCGATTGAATTAAATCGCGGCTTAAATTATCCATCCAAATACTTTGACCGTATTTTTTCTCGATCTCAAAAATGGGATTGGCTGCTGTCATAACTGACTCCTAATTCTTAGAGGTTTGAGTGGCGGATCGAGATAGCGTGCAAAACTTTCTCTTCGGAAGAACCTAAAGAATACTGCTTTAAGAATGCACCGGAACTTGAACCGTTTCCTTACGCCGCTTCCAATCCTCAATAAATGACTCGACTAACTTGACATCTTCTGGAGAGCCAATTATCAGAGGCGATCGCATATGCAATTTATCCGGTACTATATCCAACAGGTTACGAGTCCCATCGCTTGCTCGTCCTCCTGCTTGTTCGATTAAAAAGGCAAGCGGTGCCGTTTCGTAGAGCAAGCGCAACTTTCCTTCGGGCTTTTTAACCGTTCCAGGATAAAGAAATACGCCGCCCTGCATCAAAATTCGATGAATATCTCCAACTAACGCCCCGCTATAACGAGCCGTGTATCCCTCATGACGATGAACGTAGCGAGTGTAGTCCCTAATCGGTTCTTCCCACTGCCAAAAATTCCCTTCATTGGTACTATAAATCGGCCCGTGTTCTGGAATTTTGATATTTTCCTGGGAAAGAATAAATTCTCCTAAACTCGGATCGAGAATAAAGGAATGAACGCCGCGACCGATGGAATAAACTAACATCGTCGAAGGTCCGTAAAGAATGTATCCAGCCGCTATTTGTTGGCGACCATCTTGCAGTAAATCTCTTGCTTGTCCGTCTAAATCGTCTCCCTGCTGCTGGCGAATGGCAAAGATCGAACCCACGTTCAAATTAATATCGACATTAGAAGAACCGTCGATGGGGTCGTAAAGTAAGCTATAGCGTCCAATCGGGCAATTTTCAGGTATGTAATAAGGCTTATCCATCTCTTCTGATGCCAAGCGACAGACTAATCCGCTTTGCTCGAATACGGAGATAAATACCTCATTCGCATAAACATCCATCTTTTTGACGGATTCCCCTTGCACGTTGACATCGCCCGTAAATCCCAATACATCTGCCATCAATCCCGCTCGACTGAGACGACGAGAAATGAGTTTGGCAGCAAGGGCAATGCGATTCATAATCGCGCTGAGGTCTTGTGCGTCAGCCGAGAAACTTTGAAGCTGTTGCAGTACGTGACGAGAAAGTGTCGTGCAATCCCGATCTAGGCTGTGTTCTGGAATGCTAAGCTGTTCGGAGTTAACCATAATTCCTATCTTTTCCCCTGGGTTGAGCAACGATCTCTATAGGAGGATAGCACTGACCTTACTAAAGCCTCTGAGTAAGGAGTTTCGTCACTTTTCTTATGATAGGGAATCTTTTTTAAGAAGCGCGAGAACTTTAGACAAGCTTCAGGATGCGCCAGAGAAATCGTTGTGAATTTGCTTTCTTTAATACAAATTCTAGCGCGCTCGAAAGTCGAAAGTCGCTCATTCGGAAGTCGGAAGTCGGAAGTCGTTGGCGCAGCCCGTCCGACAAGACGTAAGTCGAAAGTCAAAATCGAACTGGTCACTGGTCGCTGAAAAAGTCCTCCTTTTCCTCCAAAGAACGCTCCATCGATCGCCAATAATTTGTTAGGATTGAAAGGTTGTCTAAAAATCGCACACACAAGCTATCGGGTTAAAGAATGATTTGAGGTTCGTAGTTGCCCTTGCAATTACGAATTACGAATTACGAACCGACGCGCAGGACGCACATCCATCGCATCGACGAATTACTTGTGTGGAGGATAAACCCGATCTCAAAAAAATAAAACTATGCCAGTTGTATCGCTTGCTGAATTACTAGAATCTGGAGTTCACTTCGGGCACCAAACCCGTCGTTGGAACCCCAAAATGTCTCAATATATTTACACGGCTCGCAATGGAGTCCACATCATCGACTTGGTGCAAACTGCCCAATTGATGGAAGAAGCTTACGAGTACGTGCGCAGATCTGCTGAAGCAGGGAAGCGGTTTCTATTCATTGGCACCAAGCGTCAAGCGGCGGGAATTATCGCGGCTGAGGCATCGCGCTGCGGCGCTAATTACGTCAACCAACGTTGGTTGGGCGGAATGCTGACCAATTGGGAAACCATCAAATCGCGTATCGAGCGACTCAAAGAATTAGAAGCGCTCGAAGCCAATGGTTCGATTGCCAGACGACCCAAAAAAGAAGCCTCGGTAATGCGTAGGGAGCTTGGGAAACTGCAAAAATACCTCAATGGTCTGAAAACCATGCGCAAACTTCCCGATATCGCCGTGGTTGTGGATCTGCGACGCGAGTACAATGCAATCTCTGAATGTCAAAAACTGGGAATCCCCATCGTCTCATTATTAGATACCAACTGCGATCCCGATGTAGCAGATATACCCATTCCCGCTAACGACGATGCGATTCGCTCGATCAAATTAGTGATTGGAAAGTTAGCAGATGCTATTTACGAAGGTCGTCACGGTCAACTTGAGAGCGATGAAGAATACGAAGAGTTTGAAGACAGCATCGACGAAGCCGATGAAAGCGAAGAAGACTACGCCGACATAGCAGCAGAGTATGCTAGCGACGACGAAGAAGAGAGTTAATGATTCAGTTATCAGTCGTCAGTTATCAGTTGACTGAACGTTGATAACTGATGGCTGGTAACTGCAAAATAGCGTCTCTACCACTGATTACTGATTACTGATTACTGATTACTGAAATGCCGGAAATATCAGCACAACTGGTCAAAGAATTACGCGAAAAAACTGGCGCTGGCATGATGGATTGCAAGAAAGCGCTGCAAGAAAATAACGGCGATATAGCTGCTTCCATCGAATGGCTGCGCAAAAAAGGAATCGCTTCAGCAGAGAAAAAAGGCGGTCGAGTTGCGGCTGAAGGGTTAGTTGGCAGCTACATCCATACGGGAGGACGCATCGGCGTTTTAGTAGAAGTTAACTGCGAAACCGACTTCGTAGCGCGAGGCGAAAAGTTTCAAGAATTGGTTCGCAATATCGCCATGCAAGTTGCCGCCTGTCCGAACGTTGAATTCGTTAAAGTGGCAGATATTCCAGAAGAAGTCGTTCAAAAAGAAAAATCGATCGAAATGGGACGCGACGACCTCGGAAACAAACCCGATAACATTAAAGAAAAAATTGTTGCGGGGCGAATTGAGAAGCGTCTCAAAGAGTTGTCCTTACTCGACCAACCTTATATTCGCGATCAAAATATCTCGGTTGAAGAGTTGGTAAAACAAAGCATTGCCGACCTCGGCGAAAACATCCAAGTGCGACGTTTTACTCGATTTGTCTTGGGTGAAGGCATCGAAAAACAAGAAAGTAACTTTGCTGAAGAAGTCGCCGCTCAAACGGGACAAAAAACAGCAGCACCAGAAGAAAAACCCGAACCCGAACCTGAAGCAAAATCCGAATCCAAAGCGACAAACTCCGAGAAAAAACCCAAAGGAGGCAAAAAGAAAAAATAAAGCTTTCCTTCGCTATGAAAACTTATTAAGATAGCGATCGAAGGCAAAAGCGAAGAATTTATTCTTATCTTTTGCCTTTTGATTTTAAGATCGATGGTGACTGGGGGAATGGGGAGAAGATAGATGCAAGTTTTACCCTTTCCCCTTTACCCTTAACCCTTTACCTAATCATCAGTCCCCACCAGTCCCCAATTATGGCAAGAGCAATGCAACAAATCAGGCAAGAATTAGCCGCCATCGAAGAGAAAGTGGCGAGTCTTGCTGTTGAAGTGCGTCAGATATATATTAACTATCTCAAGAAATTGAGTCATTCGGCTCGAAAACAGTTGATTTTGGCAAGCTATCAAATTTGTACGCAGGCTTATCCAGAGTCATTTTTAAAATTATCGGCGAACGATCGCATAAAATTGCAAGAAAACCTCAGAAAACTGGGGAAAACGATGCACTCAAATCTTCTAGACCTTCAAGCCATTTCCATTGGTGAGGATACTAAGGTAAATTTATTATCGCCTCTTAAAGAATCCGACTCGACACCTGAGTTACTAGAAAAGCCAAACAAAACAATTTCTGAAGAATCCGATTCGACAACCGAACTACCACAACCAACCAAAACAATTACTAATCCAGAAGACTTAGTACAATGGTGCCAACAGGTAGAAAAAGGCATTAACCAGCTATTAGAAACCGTCTCCCACGAAGCTAATTTTTTATTACAAGAAGCCTTTATTTTACCCGATCGCGTCCCGGCTAAAGTCCTTGAAATTGCCATGCAATCGGCGGAAGGCGCTGCTGTATCATCGGGAAACTCTCCCAATCTATTAAACTTATTAGTCGAAACCGAACGAGATCTCGACGAAGAATTGCCAGATGCTAAAGGAAATGCTCAGCTAACCAAACTAACTGCCATACATCTAAGACTGATAGAAATTGAATTTTCCGATCCGACTTTAAGTATCGAACGCAACCAACTGCGGAACTTTTTAGAAAAACTCAGTAAAATTAGACAACAATATCGGCAACTCCAACGCGAATATGCGATCGCCCAAGCAGATGCAGCATGGCGGGCGACTTGGTACGAAGACTAGACAATTATGAATGCTCAAACACCAGATTGGGTAAGATTACAAAAAGCGCTATCGATCGAAGCAGAACGAGGATTTATCGACTTAGAAGGCAATCAATATCGCTTTAGCGAATTTCTTTGCTTGAGTTTTGGAGAAACGCCGCCCGTAGGGACTCCCATTATAGAACGCCCGCGCTGGCAAGAATTCGCGCTGCGATTTGGACGCTATCCTCAGTTATCCGTAGCACAAAGAAGATCTCTTGTCATAGAAGCTCGCACATTTCTTTACAAACTGAGAAATACTTTAGAAACGCCTAGCGAACCGCCATCGCCAAAAACGCCTCGTACCAGTGCGATCGCCACTCCAACAGCCAGTCGAACAATAGAACTCGACGATCCCCTGTCTAATTTAGCAGAAGTAGGACGCGCTAAAAGTGCTTATTTAGAACGTCTCAGCTTGCATACCGTGCGGGACGTACTCTTTTATTATCCCCGCGACCATATTAATTATGCGCGTCAGGTTAATATCGCCCATCTCGTTGCTGGAGAAACGGTAACGATTGTGGGAACGGTAAAGCGCTGCAATTGCTTTACGAGTCCGAAAAATAGCAAATTATCGATTTTTGAGTTATTAGTCAAAGACCATACGGGACAGCTTAAACTCAACCGCTTCATGGCGGGAACTCGCTTTACCAGTCGCGGTTGGCAAGAAAGTCAAAAACGATTGTATCCCATCGGCGCGATCGTTGCTGCTTCTGGGTTGGTCAAACAAAATAAATTTGGCGTTACCCTCGAAAACCCAGAAATTGAAGTTCTCGATAGCTTGGGAGCAAACATCGAGTCGCTAAAAATCGGTCGCGTATTGCCCGTTTATCCCTTAACTGAGGGCGTTCCTGCCGATTTGGTCAGAAAAGCCGTTATCGGGGCGATGGGGGCGTTAAATCAAATCAAAGACCCCTTACCAGTTAATTTAAAGAAGCAATACGATCTAATTGGGTTAAAAGATGCGATCGCGAATATCCATTTTCCCGCCGATGCAGATATGCTTGTTCTGGCGCGGCGGCGATTGGTTTTTGACGAGTTTTTCTACTTACAATTAGGATTTTTGGGTCGCCGTCACAAACAGCGTAAAACAGAAACCAGTGCCGTTTTTACGCCAACGGGACAATTAATCGAGAAATTTAATGACATTATTCCTTTTAAACTCACCGACGCTCAAAATCGCGTTATTAGCGAAATTCTCAACAACTTAAACTCGCCAACCCCGATGAACCGTTTGGTGCAAGGGGATGTCGGTTCGGGAAAAACTATTGTTGCCGTCTATGCTATCCTTGCCGCGCTACAATCGGGCTATCAAGCAGCTTTGATGGCTCCAACCGAAGTACTAGCAGAACAACATTATCGAAAAATCGTCAGTTGGTTTAACTTACTACATCTTCCCGTAGAACTCCTCACCGGATCTACCAAAGTTGGCAAACGAAGAGACATACACTCGCAATTGCAAACGGGAGAACTGCCCTTATTAATCGGAACGCACGCACTCATTCAAGACCCCGTACTTTTTCGCAGCTTGGGATTGGTTGTAATTGACGAACAACATCGCTTTGGGGTGGAACAGAGGGCGCGTTTATTAGCAAAAGGACAATCGCCCCACGTTCTTTCGATGACAGCAACACCCATTCCTCGAACGATGGCGCTGACCATGCACGGAGACTTAGATATCAGCCAAATTGATGAATTGCCGCCAGGAAGACAGGCAATTGTGACAACGGTAATATCGAGTAAAGAACGCGCCCAAGCTTACGAATTGATTCGCCGAGAAGTTGCCCAAGGACGACAAGCTTATATCATTTTTCCCGTCATTGAAGAGTCAGAGAAATTAGACGTTCGCGCCGCCGTCGAAGAACACAAACGACTTTCCGAAACTATCTTTCCCGACTTTCCTATCGGATTATTACACGGTCGGTTGAATTCTGCCGACAAAGAGGAAACGCTTAATGCTTTCCGCGATAATCGAACGCCCATTATCGTTTCTACAACGGTTATTGAAGTCGGCGTTGACGTTCCCAATGCAACCGTGATGTTAATTGAAAATGCAGAACGTTTTGGTCTATCCCAATTGCATCAATTGCGGGGTCGCGTCGGTCGCGGCACTCATAAGTCCTATTGTTTGTTGATGAATGGTTCTAAAACTCCCGATGCGCAGCAACGATTAAACGTTCTAGAACAGTCTCAGGACGGTTTTTTTATCTCAGAAATGGATTTGCGTTTTCGCGGCCCAGGCGAGATTTTGGGGACTCGTCAAGTAGGTTTGCCCGATTTTGCTTTGGCGAGTTTGGCAGAAGACCAAGAGGTTTTAACGTTAGCGCGGGAAGCAGCAGAAAAAATTATGCTAAGAGATCCGTTGCTTAAGGAGATGCCTTCGATTAGGAAAGAGTTAGAGATTCGTTACCAACGATTGTTAGGGGGAAATATTTTGACGTAGTTTCTCATTGTTCGGCATCTTTATCTTAATTAAGACTGGCAAAATAAATTTTCAAATTCTTGCGAACGATGATAAGTCGCAGGTTTTTTTTGGGTATTCTAAGTGTTTAGGCAAAATTAATTGTATATTTGGTTCCAAAGTCTTTTAAAATGTTTTCCACGGCTTCTACCAAGGTAGAATAACTCTCATAGGCATCAATTTCTAACCATTGATATTTAATGAAACGCCACAAAACCTCTATGAGGTTTAATTGAGGAGAGTATCCTTTTTCTAGCCACTCCTTTTCCTTATCCCATAATAAATTATGCTGATGGATTGAAGAATTGTCCATTAGTAATACGGTAGTATTGATAAGTTTTTCACAAAACTTATCAATACAGGCTATGACCACATCACTATTAATACTTTCTTCAAATGTATAGACTTCTAGTTGATTAGTTCTCGTTAAAAAACCTAAAACATTTAATCTTTTACTTCTTTGACTTTTGACTTCTATTTTTTTAGTCGGCTCTTGCCAAGCATAAGGAATATATGG
>JALOOL010000304.1 GCA_025454425.1 Hydrococcus sp. Prado102
GAACAGATTAAAGAATCGTTGGCAGGGGAGCGGATGGCTTCCTTCTTACCCATCGTCAACGAATTGAGTGCCGAATACGACGCACAGGCGATCGCGGCAGCAGCCTTGCAAATGGTTTACGACCAAAACTGCCCCAACTGGATGAAAACCGATTGGGAAGTTCCATCGGCGGCTACTTTACCAAAACCCAATATCAAGCCGCGTAAATTCAACAAAAACAACCGTCCATCAGACAGAAAGACTGTCTCTCAGAATCCAATGCGTTAAGCGCGATGGGTTAATTAAATTATCATTCGTCTTTTTAGCGGTTTCTCAAGGGAAATCGCTAATTTTTTAATTAACCACAGAGGCACAGAGAACGCAAAGAGATAAGAAGAAAAGTTTTTTTCCCCATTGTTAAGGGCAAAGAGGGGCGAAAACTGCTGTAAAACCAACAAAAGTCCTCTTAACAAGAGGACTTTTGCGATCGACACGAAAATTAATTTTCGTGCTAGTTATTTTAGTAATTACCGCGTCAATTCCTTGACTTTATTAGCGATACTGACTGGATCGATCCCTTGATGGGGAAATTGTTCCCACAGTCCGCCGCAACCTTCTTTGTGAGTGGCAAGATAAGCGTATTTGGGCGTATAACCGCGTTCTAGCAGCCAAGAACCCATACGACTACCCAAACCAGTTCGACGGTTGAAAGACTCTACAACGAGGACAAAAGGAGCCTTACCAATTTTTGCGATCGTTTCTTCGTCGATAACATTGAGGGTGGGTTTGTTAATCAAACCGATATCTAACCCTTCCTGTTTGAGACGTTCGACCGCATCGAGAGAACGATACAAAGCTTCGCCAAAGCTAACGATATATCCCTGGGTTCCTTCGCGAATGACCTCATCTTTACCAGGAACGAACTTGTAGCCGCTGCCAAAAAAGTCGTTACCGTTGCTATCTAGAATGTTGGGGACTTTGGAACGAGTTGAAAAGATAAAACGCAATCCGCGATTGAAAAATACCTCTTCAACGCAAGCTTTCATCTGATTGGTATCTGCTGGGAAATACAGGCGCGTTTCATAGCCATCTTCCAAACCATTATCGGCGAACATATTATTCAAACCGAAGTGGCAGGTATTATCTGCCATGTCATCGATTCCCGCATGAGAAAAATGGCAAAGAACGTTCGAGTAGTTCAGACGTGCCATCGTAATTTCTGAGATACACATTTCTAGGAAGGCGCTAAAAGTCGCAAAAATTCCTTGCTTTCCTTGTTCCATGCCAAATCCAGCCGCAGCCGAGAAGTTACCGCGTTCCATAATGCCAGAAGGAATAAAGACTTCGGGATAGGCATCGTGAATGGCTTTTAGTCCGCAAGAACCTTCTAAATCGCTATCAATGACTCTTACCGTCTGCTTGCGTTCCTCTTCGCTCATGCGTCCGAGGATACCATTTACCGCTTCGCCAAATACGTTGCGATTAGCTCCCATTTTGTCGCCAGAACCCAAAAACTTATAGTTTTGTTTGGGTGCTTGAATGCCTTTGAGATATTCGGCGGCGGCGGTTTGTCCGCGCGATTCGAGGTATTGAATGGCTAATTTGACAGAAATGACATCGTGACCGTGATTGGAGCCTTCTAAGCCTTCAATGCCGGGACACATAGGACGTTTGTTGATAACTGCGATCGCGCCAGGAGTATTGACGGCTTCGCACAAACGGCGGTAGAGATCGTCTATATCTTCCCCGTTTCCTTCGAGTATTTTTAAGCCATGACCTTCGAGCGTTTTGGCAACGCTGAAACCTGGGAGATATTTAGAAGGATTGCCAGCGATGGTTACGTCGTTGTCGTCGATAATTAGTTTAACGTTGAGATGTTGCGCGATCGCCAAACGTGCGGCTTCGGCATCGTTGCCTTCTTGTTGGGAACCATCGGAACCCAAACAGAATACTGTTTTGCCAGGATTTGCCATTGCTACGCCATTGACGTAAGGCCACATATGTCCCAATCGTCCAGAACTAAATTTTACGCCAGGAGTCAAACCTAATTCGGGGTGTCCGGGTAACTTGGAATTCGCTTCGCGATAGCGCATCAGTTGTTCTGCGGGTAACTCGCCATGCAAAGCAGCCATTAAATACTGCGTCCCAACGCGATGTCCCGCTTCGTCAAAGAAAATCGGCACGAATTTGTCTGCCGATCCTCGGAAGAAGGCATCGAGAATGACGACTTCTGGCACGGTATCATAAGGGCCGCCAGTATGTCCGCCTACACCCCTTGCAGCACCCGTTGCGGTAAAAAAGACGATCGCATCGCGGCACAATTGAATGTTGGCTTTGAGGGTTTCTCGTTGTTCGTCGGTTAGCGTAGGATTCGCTGGGTCGAGCGTCAGGGGTTTGTAAGCGGCTAGATCGATTGGAAACGTGGAATTGGCAATAGTCATGGCTTATGTTTTTTTTATACTCATCGATAATTATCGCAACAGTGCGGCTACATTTGATACACTCAAATCTGCACGTATCTGCTTGAATTAAATCTCAAGCACTTACTAACGGGCATAAATCCGCACGTAAATAAGTATAAACTCACAAACGTGCAATTTCAAGATCTAACCCGCAACTTCAGGCAACCTCATGATGTTAACCGCAGAGCGACGACAATATATCTTAAGCATTCTTCGTCGCGATAAAAAAGTGCTTTCCTCGGAACTGAGCAACGTTCTCAAAGTCTCCGAAGATACCATTCGTCGGGATTTGCGGGAATTAGCAGAATCGGGTCTTTTGCAGCGCGTTCACGGCGGCGCGCTATTGGCATCTCCCGCGATCGCAAGTTACGCAGATCGTCAAAAACAAGCACCGCAAGAAAAGGAAGCGATCGCTCGTGCCGCGGCAAAATTAGTTCGTCCGGGACAGGTAGTAATATTAGATGGAGGCACCACAACCGTTCAAGTAGCGCGTCATTTACCGCGAGATTTGCAAGCAACCGTAATAACGAATAGTTCTCCCATCGCCGTTGCTCTAGCAGACCATCCGCAAATTGAAGTCGTAGTATTAGGGGGCCAACTCTATAAAAAAGCGTTGGTCAACGTAGGCGCAGCTACAGTAGAAGCCTTACGAACGATGCGTGCCGATTTGTGTATGTTAGGCGTGTGCAGCCTGCATCCAGAAGTTGGGATTAGCGTCACCAACTTAGACGAGGCTCACGTCAAACGAGCGATGATTGCTGGTGCGGCAGAGGTAGTAGGATTAGTTACTGCGGCAAAGTTAGATACTGCTGCCCCCTATATTGTAGACTCTATTCACGCACTTACCTATTTAGTAACAGCACCAACGGTATCTGATGAGATGCTTGCTTCTTATAAAACTTTAGATTTAACGCTTGTCCGCGACGAGTCAGCTTAAATCAGCGATTGGTCGCCATATTACTAAGTTGTAATGTCGTACATAAATGAGACAATAATCGAGGGTAATTTTGCAGGCAAAATATGAACAGCAAACCCAAAATTATTGTCCTCGACGACGATCCAACTGGTTCTCAAACCGTTCACAGTTGCTTGCTGCTAATGCGATGGGATGTAGAAACTCTACAGTTGGGACTCGCAGACGAATCTCCGATTTTCTTCGTCCTAACTAATACGAGAGCCTTAACTCCAGATAAAGCAGCAAGCATCACCCAAGAAGTTTGTCACAATTTAAAAATTGCGATCGCGAACGAGGGAATTCAAGATTTTCTCGTCGTCAGTCGTTCTGACTCTACCTTACGGGGTCATTATCCCATCGAAACCGATGTTATTGCTCAAGAACTCGGTGGATTCGACGCGCATTTTATTATTCCTGCTTTTTTTGAAGGGGGAAGGTTTACCCGCGATAGCATTCACTATCTGATCGTCGATGGGGTAGAAACACCCGTTCACCAAACTGAATTTGCTCGCGATTCAGTGTTTAGCTATCACCACAGCTATCTTCCCGATTACGTAGAAGAAAAAACCAAAGGACGCATCAAAGCTAGCGTTGTCGAGCGATTTTTACTCGAAGATATTCGCAAAGGAACGCGCGAGCGCTTGATGGCATTAAAAAATAATCAATGCGTTGTCGTAGATGGAGAAATCCAAGCCGATTTCGATCGCTTTGCTCAAGATATTTTATCAGCAGCAGCATCGGGAAAACGATTTTTGTTTCGCAGCGCTGCTAGTATCTTAACCTCTCTAGCACAACTCCCCTCTCAACCGCTCGCGCCAGAAGATATGGCGCAATATAAACCCACCCCACAACCAGGTGCAGTTATTGTCGGTTCTCACGTCAAAAAAACGACCCAGCAATTAGAACAATTACTCCAAGAACCCGGCACAGTCGGGATTGAAATAGACGTAGTACAATTGCGAGATAATCCGAGCAAAAAAGATGTTTTTTTAGCACAAATATTGCAAAAAGTCAAGGAAATTCATCAAACTCAAGAAACACCTGTTGTCTACACCAGCCGTCAAGAACTATCTTTTGAAACAGTCGGACAGCGTTTAGACTTTGGTATTGCCGTTTCTTCGCTTTTGATGGACGTAGTTAAAGGATTGCCTAGCGATATTGGCTTTTTAATTGGTAAAGGCGGAATTACCTCAAATGACGTACTCAGTAGGGGATTAAATTTAAGAGCGGCAAGATTGCTCGGTCAAATTTTACCAGGGTGTTCGATGGTGCGCACTCCTGCCGACCATCCTTTATTTCCTAACTTACCCGTTGTTTTATTTCCTGGTAACGTAGGAGACGCGCAAGGACTAGCGACGGTGTATCGTCGATTAAACCAATTGATAAATTAGATATTCGATCGCCGAAAATTGCGCTACGATGTCGTGTAACTAATTGCTCCCGAACCAATGTCTTTCGATCGCATCCTCCCTTTGCCAGATTCCTCAGAAGAATCTTCAAAATTCCCGCTCGATCGCTACTCGCAAGTCCATCTTAAAAGCGAGGGCGAAAAAATACTATTGATCTTGCCAACCCCTTCTCAAAAAGAAGAAATGCAAGATTGGGGACAAACTTGGCAAGAACTCAAGTATTGCCTCAAAAGTAACGATAAAGCTTGGCAAAGCGGAACGGCAGTATATCTAGTCGCGCAAGATCGCTTGCTCGACGGACGACAACTATTGGCGATCGCCCAAACGCTCAAAGAAGCTGACCTTCAGCTAAAATGCGTGCGTACCAGTCGCCGTCAAACCGCAGTAGCAGCGGCCACCGCCGGATATTCGGTACAACAAGAAACCCAAACCCAGCCTTTTCCCGTCAATGCTAACGAGATCGCCTCGCTTTTAGCCGAACCGCTATATTTGAAGACGACAGTGCGATCTGGCTCGACCATTCGCCATCCCGGTACGGTAATCGTCTTAGGCGATGTCAATCCGGGCGGCGAAATCGTAGCCGATGGCGATATTATCGTTTGGGGAAACTTGCGCGGTATTACTCATGCAGGTGCAAAAGGCGATCGCGAATGTCGTATTATGGCACTGAGAATGGAACCGACTCAACTGAGAATTGCCGATGTCGTTGCTAGAGCGCCAGCCCTAGCACCCAAGGAATTCGACCCAGAAGTCGCTTACATGACCTCCCAAGGCATTCGCATTACAGGCGCGCTTAATTTTTCCAAAACCTATACCTTCGTCCCAAAAGTTAAAGGATGGGTTGAGAAAGAGTAGGAAAGACAAAAGAAAAGCTTCGCTGGGGAAAGGGTAAGGGGTAAGGGGGAAAGGGGAAACGCTTCGCTGGGGAAAAGGAAAAAGGGGAAAGGGGAAAGGGAGACAAGTAAGAATATTGAATCCTAAACTTAGAATTTTGAACTTTGAACTTTGAACTTTGAACTTTAATTACTGATAACTGATATGAGTCGTACTATCGTCGTTACCTCTGGAAAAGGAGGTGTTGGAAAAACCACTGTCACCGCGAATTTGGGATCGGCACTTGCCCAATCAGGGAAAAAAGTCGCCCTAGTCGATGCCGATTTCGGATTGAGAAATTTAGATCTGCTATTGGGGTTAGAACAACGAGTCGTTTATACGGCGTTGGACGTTCTAGCAGGGGAATGCTCGCTCGAAAAGGCACTTGTTAAAGATAAGCGCCAACCCAATCTAGTTTTGTTGCCTGCCGCCCAAAATCGAACCAAAGAAGCGATCGATCCAGGACAGATGAAAGATTTAGTCGAAGGATTGACTAAATCTCACGACTATATTTTAATAGACTCCCCAGCAGGCATTGAAATGGGATTTCGCAACGCGATCGCGCCAGCGCGAGAAGCAATTATCGTGACCACTCCCGAAATGGCAGCAGTAAGAGATGCCGATCGCGTGGTTGGATTGCTCGAAACCGAGGATATCAAAAGCATTCGCTTAATCGTCAACCGCGTCAGACCCGAAATGATCCAACTCAACCAAATGATTAGCGTCGAAGATATTTTGGATCTTTTGGTCGTTCCGTTGGTGGGGATCGTTCCTGACGACGAACGCATTATTATTTCGACTAACAAAGGCGAACCATTGGTATTAGACGAACAGAACTCGCTACCTGCTATGGCATTTAATAATATTGCCAGGCGATTAGAAGGAGAAAACGTTCCCTTCCTCGACCTCATGGCAGCGCACGACACTATCTTGACGCGCATTCGTCGCCGTTTGTTTGGCAATTAGCGACTGTAGTTGAAAAGTATATTTTTGATAACTTGATATGATTCTCGAACTGCTTGAAAAACTCTTTCGCAGACAAGAAAAAAGCGGCGAACAAGCTAAACGCCGCTTACAACTCGTCTTAACGCACGATAGGGCTGGATTGAGCGAACAAATGCTCGAATCTATGCGCCAAGAAATTTTAGAGGTAGTCAATCGCTATGTAGAAATCGATTCCGAGGGAATGGAATTTGTGCTGGAAAGCAACCAGCGAATTACGACGTTGATGGCTAACGTCCCAATCCGACGAATAAAAAATAGCAAATCTCAAGTGTTAAGTGAAAAAGATTCTAGTACGATTGAAGAAACTACCATTTAATTGCATATTTAAATAATTAGTACGGTAAAAAGTAGAGTTGCCTTGAACACATCTCATAAGTCGAACTCGCATTCAAATCTTTGGCTTGCTTTGGCGACTAGCCCTTTTCTCGTCGGGATCTTAGCCGCTCGCTCCCTAAGCCAAACCTTAACAGACATCGGTCAAGCTAGCGAAGAAATATTACGAGGCGATCGCTTACCGATTCTGAAATTTCCAGACCGAGAAGAAAAACGCTAACTTGACGCGCATTTACTTTGGTGTTAACGATAACTTTATCGTGTAACATCAATCGATAAAATACTTTCAGCTTTTAATTGGGGCGATTCCCAAAACAGTTGAATAGCTAATACCATTTTGGATGAAAGGATTTTGGATTGGGAATCCCTTTCTAACTCTGGATTCTGTAAATCTATAGAATCGCATCCTTTTTTCAAATTGGTATAAAAATGAGTGTTAAACGAGGGATCGAATTTAAGTGGTAAGTCTTAAATCATCTATTGACGACTCGCGCCCCATAACTTACAAAGCACTAAGTTTTCCCATGTCTCCGAGGTTTCTATG
>JALOOL010000305.1 GCA_025454425.1 Hydrococcus sp. Prado102
AAGTCCGGTTGAACAGTTACGAATTATATTGATGAGCAGACGCGGGAATAGGGCAATACGGAAAAATTTATCATAAGTAATTAAGCGGACTTGATATCATCACCTGATATATAAATTTCTATAAATTCTTGCAAAAATTAACCGAATAATTCGTAACTCTTTACTGGTCACTGGTCACTGTTAACTGCCCACCTGGTTACTTTTAATTATGACTACCTACTTAGTTCTTTATAAAAATTAAGTTGCTGTTTTGCTAAAGCTTTATTTGTGTATTTTTCTATTCCCCTTTCATAACCTTTTTGACCTAATTGTCTTGAAAATTCTGGTTTTTCTATTAACTGCTGCAAACACTTTTGTAAATCTTCGGCATTGCCTTCCCTAAAAATTAAACCTGCATGGTCGATAACATTAGGAATTTCGCCAGAATCCGAACCAATAACGGGAACTTGACAAGCCATTGCTTCGATCAAAACGTGACCGAATTGTTCTTTCCAACCAGCCGCTGTTAAAGTTTTAAATTGATAAGTCGTTTCGGATGGTAAAACTAAAACATTCATCAGATTAATATAGCGAGCTACTTCATCATGAGGCACGCTTTCAACCAATATTAATCTATCTTGAATACCTGCTTTATTCGCTTCTTCTAAAATAGTTTTTTTAAGCGTGCCTCGTCCGAGTAAAAGTACTTTCCATGTCAGATTTTTTAACCCACTCAAAGCTTTTATCAAAGTTAAAACTCCTTTTTCAGGGACAAAACGCCCGACAAAACCTACGACAAATTCATCGGGTTTAATCCCTAATTGGGTTGCTAATTCTGGTTGTTGGCGAGGAGAAAATAATTGTTCGTCTACGCCTAATTGTGGCATAACTGTAAAGGCTTTTTGATAGCCGCGATCGCGCAATATATCGGCAGCATCTTGATTTCCTGCAATCAATCCATCTGTATTGCTCAGATTATAATTTTCTAAAACTGAAACCGGAAATTTAGATTGATAGGGTAAGTTCCACCAAGTAAAGAAAATGTTCTTAGCTTTTAATCCCAAAAAGCGATTTAAGGTAATTAATTCGGCATAAGCAAAAGATTTAGATCCTTGTTCGGCTTGAATAATTTGCGGTCGAAACTGTTTTAATAAAGTCATTAAATCGCTGCCAAAAGTTAGTAATCCTTGGTTGTTTTGACTAAAATTAGAGATGGGAACGACGCGAAAATTGCCATCACTCCAAGCTTTCGTTTCAATAAGTTTATTTTGAACGCCACCAGGTCGCCAGCGTTTAGGGACGATAACTGTCACTTCAATATCTGACTCTAAATGTGCTAAAGCTCTAAGTTTTTCGCAGTTAAGATCGACAATATAAGTATGACTAGCTACGAGAATTTTCATCTTTTTTATTCAGTAACTCTTGCCATTGTATAAGCATCAATATATATTCCATCTCGAAAGGCATACTTTTTCAAGGTTCCTTCGATTGCAAAGCCATATTTTTTATAAAGGTGAATTGCAGCAGGATTATCAATATAAACCGTCAATTCGAGACGTTTGAGATTAAGCCATCTCTGGGCCAATTCTATAAGCGCCTGCAATAATCTCGAACCGATTCCTTGATGTTGATAATCATCTCTAACGAACATTCCTAAACCTGCAACGTGCGCGCGACGACCTTTATTTGTATGCAAACTTGCCATTCCAACAACCTTTTGGTTGTCGTCAACTGCTGCAACCAACCGATAAATTCCTGAAGAGGGATTTTCTAGTTTCTTTTTAATGTCGTCGCGAGATTGATAAGGCAATTGCAGGGTTCCCCAACGACAATTAGGGGATAACCAGAGTTCGGCGATATCTTCCCAGTCTGACATCTCAAAAGCGCGAATGACTATTTCATTCATCAGTCGATGGTTAGAGTCTAGGTATAAAATAAATCTTAAAACAAGCTTGAGAGTTTTTGCGATCGCACTCACCTCGATTAAACAAAAGTTGTATTGGAGTAGCTCGCAGCAACAAGTTAAAAGGTTTTTAACTTAAAATGATGGATAATGTGAATAAAGATTTGCTATGAGCATCAGTCTCACTCCCGACCAAGAACGCTTTATTCAAACCAAGCTCCAAGCTGGAAAATATCGCTCTGCCGAAGAACTTTTAGAAGTTGCTTTGCGGTTATTGGATGAGTACGATCGCGCTGATGCTGAATGGGTCGAAGACGTGCGAGCAAAAATTGATGCAGCGATTAAGATATCAAGTCATACACCCCCCATTGATGGAGAAACATTTGTCAATCAGATCTTAGAGCGGTTCAAGCGATCGCATCAGGGATAGGCATGAGTCGCTATCTCATCAATATTCTAGCCAGCCAAGATCTCAACGAAATCGCTGACTACTTTGCCGAAAATAACCTCGAAGCAGGCGATCGTTTTTTTCGTGCCTTCAACCGCAAATGTCAACAACTCGTTACTTTCCCAAACAGTGGCAAAAGCTATGCCGCAATTCGCTCCGATCTCCGAGGGTTATCTCTGGAAGGTTACGTCATTTTCTATAAGATTCTGGATGACGGTATTGAAATTTTGCGGGTTGTGAGCGGTCGTCGTAACTTTCCGTCTCTTTTTGAGGAATCTAATTGAAAGGAATTAGACTTTTACTTCCTCTTCCCGTGCGACTGGTATCGTTACTGCTTCTGCATCTTGACGAGTATAGATCTGTCCGTCTTGCCAAAGCGATTTAACGAGGGTGCTACAGGCATCGAGGAAGCCTAAGCTATAGAAAAGACCGCGAGAAACGATTTTGATGGGACTCCCGCCTTTATTGCAGGGAGGATTGCCCAAAACGTGACAGTCAAATAACTTAGCATAGAGGCGCAATTGCTGTCCTGGGGTAAGGTTTTTGAGCGCCATCAGGAAATGATTGTGATAGAAAGTTAACTGGTATTTGAGCGATCGCGTATTAATATCGTGACAGCCTCCCGTTTCCTCTCCCAAATGTACCAGATAGGCTTCTGGATCGTACCAAATCTGATATCCCGTTTGTCGCAAGTGCAAGCAAAAATCGGACTCCTCGCGCACCGCACTCCCGCGAAAACGTTCGTCAAACCAGATGCCATGTTTGGTAAAAATGTCTCGTCGGTAGGACATATTGCAGCCTCTAGTTGAAATAACGCGCTGCGGTTTTGTAGTATGGACTAAATCGATGTGATACCAAGCAATCCCAGGCTCCATTGCTTCTGGCGGCAAATATTCGATGCTGTAGGGCGAACCTGTCACTATTTTTTGAGAATCGGCTAACTTCATGCGATCGAAAACTCGTCCCGCCACCGCCCCAACTTCTGGACGTTCTTGATAGTTACGCGCGTGAGCTTGTAGATAGCCTTCTGGCAGTTTAACATCGTCATCGATAAAGAGAATAATTTCCCCGCGCGATCGCCGTACTCCATAATTTCTCGCCCCAGGTAGACTCGCCCAATTAACGCGAAACCAGCTAATTTTTCCAGTTTTTACTAATTGTTCTAAATAAGTTTGGATTTCCGGTTCGTGAGTCGGCGTTTGATCGACAACCAAAACTTCAAAGTTGGGATAATCTTGCTTGAGAACGTCTTCTATGGTTTCTTTGAGAGGTTCTTCGCGCCTGTAAGTAGGAACGATGACAGAGATGAAAGGCAAAGTCATATAAATTATGAATATTAGGAGTTTAGTAGTTCAGGAGTTCAAAGTTCAAAGTTCAAAGTTCAAAGTTCAAAGTTCAAAAATTTATTTTCGACTTTCGACTTTCGACTTTCGACTTCTCCTTGTCTTCCTTATCTTTCATTAGCTTGAAGCTGCGGCAAATTTCTTTTTCTTGAGAGGCGATCGCTTGTTCTTAGCGTCGTCTTGAGCGCCTTGTAGTTTAGCTTGTTCTTGCTTGTCGATATCCGACAATTTTAAAACTACCCCAGCAAACAACCAATAATAAACAGCTACGGGGTCGGTATCTAAAGGATACCAATAAGGAAAATAGCCGATAATCAGCATGAACACCCATAAACTAGAGCCAAAACTGCGCAAAGCGCGATCTTTTATCGGACGATAACTTTTAAAACACAACACCGTTAAGTGAGTAATGAAAATCATAAACGCAATCAGTCCGGGAAATCCCATCTCAAATAGCAGTTTTGGATGAAAAGTTTCTACTAAAGATACTGGCCCGAAGACGCGCGTGGAGTTCGTTGCTTTCCCGACTCCTCTGCCAAGAATTCCTCTTTGTTGTCCTAGTGCGAAGTCAAATTGACTTTGGATGAATGCGTAAGGAGGAGCTTGATTCCAACGATTCACAAAACTATCGATTCTCTGTTGAACGAAGTCTGGGTTAATAAATGAAAAAGCCACGAAAAGAACGAGAACAAGACCAATCCCAGCCGGAATAAATCGTTTTAAGTTGGCAACTTGTCCGGTGAGGACGAGCAAAACGATAATTACAGCAGGTACTAAAGCAAGCGCTAGTCGTTGACCGCAGATAACAGCATTAACAAATACCAGTCCCATCCCCACTAAACCAGTCGTTCGCCATAAGAAAGAAGTATCGCTAAATGCCGTAGCATAGCAGATAGCGGCATTCGCGACTAAAAACCAGGCCCAATGCCAAGGAGATACAAAAGTTCCAGGCAAGCGAATTTGTCCGTGTTCTGGACTGTAAAGTACAGCGCCGCCTACGAGACATTTTGCATCTAAGTTGGGTTTGAACAGATCGATCCCTGCCATCTCTCTAGTTCCGACGCATCTACCCGTTTTCAGCATCCAGTATTGCACCATAGCTAAGGAGCAACAAACAATCGCAATTAAAACAAGAATGCGTCCGAGCAAGAGTAATCGTTTCTTGTCTTCAATTAGATAGTACGTACAAAAAATCAGAGGAATATAACCCAATAGAACCTTAAGACCTAAAATACCTTGCAAAAAAGGGATTCCTCCATCTTTACAAGGCGCTCTAATGATGATTCCTCTCGAATCTAAAAGTAGATTTCCTGCCGCATCTCGCAAAAATTCCTCTGCTTCGGGAACCTGCGAACAAAGGGTTAGAGTCTGTTGCCATCCATTCACAAAAAATAGCGTCAACAGAGCGCAAAATAACAAAAGTCCCAAACTAGGAAGTATCTTTTTGGGAATTAAAATCGGCAACTTTCTTCGCCTGCACTCAATAACTAAACCTATAAGAGCAGGCACATAAAAAGCGTCTTTACTTAATTGAAAAAGCGCATTTCCTTGACCGATCCAATAAGTTACGGTCCCGCTAAAAGGCATATAAATTAAGAATGCCCAAAGCGCCATCCGAGGATAGTTGAAGCATAAAAGCAAAACTGGAAATCCGATAGCAACCGCAGATCCTATTTTCGGAGTGACTGCGATTCCTAGAGGCAGAGCAACTAAAATCGCAAAAACAATCGATATACCCAAAACCGTAAATATTTTTCGCCGATCTTCTCTAGCTTTGCGTTTTTGCGCTAATCTCTCTTTAAGATCGAGGGTTTGAGGATCTTTAGCGCTGTTAATATCCTCAAACAACAAATTAGCAACCTGAGATGCTTTAGATTTTTTCTTGAATTTGAGTTTGGTTTTGGGCATAGGGCTGCCTTCAAAATATAAATTTAGGACAGTATTGTTCGGCTTAATAGTTATCTGGTCATGCCATCACTTCATTTTGGCATACGAAAGAATATCGCGTCACCCAAAACGCTATAAACTCTCTAAATCTCTGATTTGTGTCTCTTCTTTTCCAAATACTGCTGATGCGATTCGTCTGCCAGGTGGTAGGCGATCGCGCTTTCAATTTGGGTGACAATCGGTTTGTCATAGCGACCGGATTGCTGAAGCTGTTGCTTGGACTGTCTTGCTAACTTTTCTTGCTCGTCATTATGATAGAAAATGACGGAGCGATATTGTTCGCCGCGATCGGGGCCTTGTCGATTAAGCTGAGTTGGGTCGTGAATCGACCAAAAAACCTCTAAAAGTTCTTCATAGCTTACCTTTGTTGGCTCGTATTCAATCTGTACGACCTCTGCATGACCTGTTATCCTTGATAAAACATCTAAATAGCTGGGATTTTGAAAATGTCCTCCCATATAACCCACTGAGGTTGCAATTACCCCTTTGATTTTCCGAAAAGCATCCTCAACATTCCAAAAACATCCCGCTCCAAAGGTGGCTTTCATTAAAGTTTTTCCTAATCCTCAAACGAATTATAAAATGTAGTCCCGTTCGCGACCAAGATGGTCGTACTACTACTCCAGAACTCGGAGAACGAGAAATTTGAGAGTTTTACAACTCATTTAGACTCGCTATATATTAATTTTTTAAAGTAAATCATGAGCATCAAAGAAAGCAATAAACTATTTAAAATAGAAACAAAACCAAGTCCGACTTATAACGAAAAAACTAATCGCCTACAAGCCTGGACTCAATTGATTAAAACGATAACGCCTTTAATTTGGATGTTAGTTATTTGTTTGGTTTGCGTTCCTTTGTTGGGAAATTTTTTGATTTCGCGATCGGCTTTGCCACAAAGATTAACATCAAAAGATGAATCAATAGTAATTATCGATCGCGCCTTTCCTCAAACTAATAACCTCGATCGCGAAATCGTCAAGGCAATTCAAGAAGCAAGAACCCACTCACAAAGCAAGGCATCGGAAGAATTAGATATATGGTTAGATGAATTAATGACTCGCGTTGATACCAGTTTTTTGCCTTGGTATTTTGATTACTTTACTCAAAAGAAAATGGAGTTTAGCACTCCTTTTATTTGGGGAGTTTCAACGATAGCTCATTGGGTAGATCCGCATCGTTCTTCGGCTAATGAAGCGATTAACGAGAAATTAACCGAAACCTTTCAAAGCGAATTTGCAAAACGAGTTCTCAGACCAAAAATTGCTCAACTCAAACTCGAAAGAATTACCAGAGAAACGACGCAATTATATATCGACGACCTCAAAAATCATCTTTCTACCATTCAAAGCAGTTATAAAATTCCGCAAGGACAATGGGAACGCTATCTCGACGATATTGCAATTACAATTACCGATACAGAAGGCAATATTTCTAGCTTATCGATGAAAGTTTTAGTCGGTGGAAGCACTTATTTATTAGCTAAAATAACAATCCCAGCCGCCACCAAAATAGGAAGTAAAGTAGTTGCGTCTGCGGTTGGAAAAGCAAGCGCTAAAATAGCAGCCAAAACAGGCGGTGCAGTTGCAACTCAAGTAGGCGCGCAATTAATCGATCCGATTGTAGGCGTAGGAATTATCATCTGGGATTTATGGGACTATCACCATACCGTACAAATTGAGCGACCGATTTTACGAGAAGCCATTTTAGAATATTTACAAGAAGTTAAAGCTTCATTATTAGATAATCGGGAAAATAGTATTATGAGCGCGATCGCGCGTGTTTAAGATAGCATTTTGAAAAGTTAAAAGTAAAGACGCGAAATTTCGCGTCTTTACAAAGTTAAAAGTTCAAAAATTTAAAGCGCGATCGCCGATGAAGAAAATAACTGAATGGCTAGA
>JALOOL010000306.1 GCA_025454425.1 Hydrococcus sp. Prado102
TAGTAAAAACTTTACATTTGATTTAATTATAATTCTTCTAAAAAGCTTTTACGAATTAGGTCGGGTCGTGTGGAGAGTGCCTGTCCGACTTTGATAAAGGTGGGGCCGAGGTAGGTGAGGACTTTACGGAGTTGGCTTGCGCGTTTTTGTTTGTTTCTTTCCGTTTGACCCGTCCATTTATCCCATTGTAGATTAAAGATAAATGTCCCAAAACACCATACAACTACCAACGTTCGCCATATATACAACCAAGGTCGAATGCTATAGTATTTTTCGATCGCTACGGCATCATAACGTTGAAATTGTATTTCGTTTGAACGGCGATCGGTTCTGCTGCTGCGCTGTGCGCTATTTGGCAGCGACGATCCCCGAACGTGACTTGCAGAATGCAGGTCAGAGAAGACCTCTTGATGCTGACTCACAAGCTATTCTTCTGCCTCTTTGACTTTAAAAAGTTTTTTTTATATTTTTATTAATTATAGTATATAAAAATACAAATTACTTAATCTTTTAGGGTTGCCGATTTAGCTAACAAACGCAAGCAATCTAAGACCCAGACTGGGAAGCAGACAATTGTTAAGAAAAGTTAAATTTTAAGCTACTGTCATTCCTTTTTGTACGGCTGGACGTTGTTGTAAAGTTTCTAACCACCGTTTAAGGTTTAGATGGTTATCTAACGTTAAACCCATAAAATCGTAAGCAGCGATCCAAGGGAAGGTAGCCATATCAGCAATTGAATAGTCGCCGCAGATAAATTCTCTCTCAGACAACTGTTTGTCCAACAAGCCGTATAGTCTGAGGGTTTCGTTTTTGTAGCGTTCGCTCGCGTAAGGAATTTTTTCGGGAGCAAAGCGATTCGTGTTTGTGCGGGTACTTTGCCATTATTACGTTTTTTCTTTGAAAGACGATCGCGCTTTTAGGCTTGATTTTTGAGAAAGTTTCTCGCGATCGCCAACGTGAAATTACAATGGCGACGATTAGTAAGTTCGAGGTTCTAAGTTGAATAGAGCAGGTTTGCGATCGGCAACCATAGACTCTGACATTGTGTTTTCTTCCTATTTTCAAGATAAAAAAAGACTAAAAGCTAGAAAAACTTTTTAAGAATTTACTTAGTTCTAAACTTATGAGTATGATGTCTGGAAGTCAGAAAATTAACAATTAGATACTAAAAAGTTAGCTACATACCAAATGGTGCGCAAAGACATTAATAATATTCCAGAACCAGAAATCTTTACGCTTGAATGTCCGATTCAACAAGTGTTGGATATTATTTGCAACAAATGGAGCGTAATTATTCTCTATTGTCTTTCCTATGGAACAAAACGCTACAATCAATTGCAAAAGCAAATTGAAGGAATTTCCCAAAAAATGTTGACTCAAAGCCTGCGTAATTTAGAACGTCATGGGTTGGTAGAAAGAAGAGTGTACCCGGCAGTTCCGCCAAGAGTTGAATATTCACTCACCTCTTTGGGTGAAACTTTAATCGAGCCGCTAGCACCCCTTGCTCAATGGTCGCAGATACATATTTCCGAAGTTAAAGCAGCACGCGATCGCTATGATAATCTTGAATCGATTACGGACAATGAATAATGAATTAGAATTCATAATTAATAGTTAAACTCAGTTATCAATTACTCTTAAAATCTTGAAAGTTTTTGTCTATGGAACTTTAAAACCTGGAGAGGAAAATTATCATTACTATTGCGATCGAGTCATAGAAGCTAAAAAAGCTTACACCTGGGGACAGCTTTATCATTTACCGCTTGGCTATCCAGCTATGACTACAGGTAATAGCAAAGTGATAGGTTTCCTACTTACTTTCTCTAATGAAGCGATTCTAGAAAGTCTCGATGAATTAGAAGATTATAATTCGCAGCGATCGCCTCAAGATAATGAATACGAACGTCAAAAAATTTCTGTCTACGACCTCTGTGGAGAGCCGTTGGGCGAGGCTTGGAGCTATGTTATGGCTTCCTATAAGGTAAAACAGTTACAAGGCACTCTCGTCTCTTCTGGATGGTGGAGCTTTAACAGTTATCAGTGACCAGTAAACAGTAACCAAATAATTATGCTCTTTGTAATTCCCAACATACGAATTACGAATTCTATTAACCAGTAGGGTCTTTATCGCTTGATTATTTGTTTATTTCCTTCATCGTCAATATTGACGTAGGTAATATTAGTTTCAAAAAGAATAACATCAGGTTAAGGATGTTGTTGCGTTCCAAAAACCTTGACATTGTATTTTACAGAAGATTTGCCAACGCGATCGCAAAGGATAATAAACTTGAGAATCTCGCCGTTACTAACGCCATGTCGAAATTCCACATTATCTAATGCGATCGTAACAAATTGATTGCCAGGAAACTCTAAATTAGCAGTAATGTAAGCAAACTCATCAATCCACTTCAACAAATTGCCGCCGAATAAATTGCCGTAGTGATTTAAATGTTCTGGCAGAACAAGCTTATAGTAATCCATTTTTTATCTTAACTATATAAACGGAAGGCGAACAAATTTGCCTGCTCTATAATTACTACTAACTGCTCGCTAATCCCCGATTTCCTGTTATCAATTCTTAACGAAAAATTTGTTTTTCAAGGGACTGAGAGACAATTTGCTTGACAAGATCGATAAATTCGCGCCAAGAAACCTTGTTTTGAATTTCACTCTGGTACATCCACAACCAATCTAACAACTCTTGCAAAGCTTCTTTAGCTTCTTGAATTTCTTGTTGTTCGGGCGACACAAGCGGAGTCGAAAATCTGGCAGGCTCTTTTTCAATGATTTCTAGTGCTTCGCGAACAGTATCGGTAATTTGTTGTTGATATTCTTTTTGACCTTTTCGTTTTTGCCAAGATATACCTTCTTCGCTAGAAGCATAAAGCGAGGGCAATCGATTGAGAGCATAGGTTGCCACCTCAATTTGGTTGATAAAGTCTTTCTCTTCGGAGGACAAAGACTCTAGTTGCTTTTTGATTTCTTCGACAACTAGCAACTCCATAGCATTTTTGTGAGTTTGTGAGATTACTTTGTCAGATTGGGAGGCAAGATAATCTAATATTGAATCCATCGCTCGAATTAAAATTTTTATGTCACTCTGGAGATAGTATTCCCAAATCGAGAAAAAATAATGACTTGGATCGATTTTTCTTTTCTTGCTGAGTTTTCACGCGATCGCTGCATCGCTATCTGTGCTTTTTTGGTTCCGGCGAATCTTCTGTTGACCGTACAAACGCTATCTCTAGTAGCACGTAACCGTTCTCAAGCGAAGATTCGTTTGTCTGTGGCGATCGCAACTGTTTTAGCTGCCATCTTAGTTTTACACGTAGGTACTTGGTTTGCTATTGGGGTTGTTACTCCTGTCACCTTTATCCTGTTGGGATTGGCAAGTACTTGTTTGGCGTTAAGTTTTTGGACGGCAATTTATCAGTCTACGTTTCGCGATCTATTGCAAGTAGGACAAACTTACCTATACAAAACTGTTTTGGCAATGCGATCGGTTTTGCCACTGCCCCCACAATCGCAAAATAATGTTAATCCCAATCGACAATAATACTCTTATGAGTTTTACTCATTTTCAAAAAACAAAGCATTTCACCAAGCGTTTTCGCAGACAATTGCACGTTTGGGTTTTAATTTTAGTATTTACAAGCTTTTGTTACTTAGAAACGAGTCAGATTGTCCTAGCAGAATCTTTAACCAATCCAAACAATAGCCCTGCTGCTGAGGTAATTGAGGCAGTACGCCAGGATTTATCCAATCGTACTAATCTTGAAAGCGATCGCTTTAAATTAGTCAAGTCCAATCAAAAAACTTGGCCTGATGGATGTTTGGGGTTGCCTCGCAGCGATGAAATGTGTACCCAAGCGCTTGTAGAAGGATGGCAGATTGTCATCGAAAGCGGCGATCGCACTTGGATTTATCGAACCGATGCGCGAGGACGCACGATTCGTCTAGAATCCGAGAAATAAGCTAGATAATCCTCTTGTGACTTCTCCCACCACGCTTGCCTCCTTGCGTCGGCTTGCTTTGGGGGCTTCTATCCTCGCGAATAGAAATTCCTCCCCCGCGCCACTTATCTAGGGACTAGGGAGAGCGATATCTGATTCTATGGCTACTACTGCAAACCAACAAAGAGCTTTTTTTACCACCCTAACTTGCTTGATAACAAAACCATCTGGTATCGGTCAATGCAAATTGATTTGTACCTTTAAGTTAAAAGGGTCAGGTGACTGGGATATCGGGACACTGGGACACTTTTTCTGTTACCAGTGAACAGTGACCAATTAATTCGTAATTCGTCGATGCTCCTCCGCGAGATTCGTAATTAAAATACTTTACCCTTTACCCCAATCACCAATGACCAATCACCATTTCTTTTCAATACAAAAAGCCCTCTTATTAACTTGAAAATCTTACAAGAAATAAGAGAGCCTATTTAGCTAAATTTTGATTTTAATTTCTTAGCTATCTTTGTGCTGAGCTTTCTTTAGAGAAGCTCCTAAACCCAGAGCGGCAATCAAACCCAAAACAGTTGCTGGTTCGGGAACGGGTGGAACAATTTCTTCTCCAACCTCGAACGAACCAGTATAAGGAAGTGGGCCTTCACCTGAAGCAATTGTGGCTCCAGGAGCGCCGATAAAATTGTCTCCTTCTACAAAGTCACCAAAATCCACACCAGCAAAGGGAGAACCCGCACCCACGTTAGGAGTAAACGAACCGACTAATTCAAACTTTTTACCAGTCAGGTTGTCGGTTAGAACTCCAGTAATATCAAAGCGCAAAGCGCCAATTGGAGTAGTAGGAGTTACGGGTCCTGGTGGATTACCAACAGCCAAGCGAGTAATGGTTACAAGGTCAATGCTGAAATTTAACGGTGTTGCATTGGGAAGATTGTTAAAGGTGATAAAGTCATCGACTGTAAAACCTGCATCTGTCCCATCAGCAGGATTAGCCTCCTGAGTAATCGAACCCGTCGTACCAGCTTCTCTGGTGTCTTTGATAAAACCAGACGGATTAGGAACCTGCGGGCGGTTGAAAACACCATCTGTGAATCCGCCAGTACCGGAAATAATAGTAAAGAAACCAGGGGCGTTAAGCGTTTGAGGTTCGGGGTCGGAAATTGGGGGTGGACCCACGAAATCAAACTGGTTTAAGCTGGCATAGACGTTGCTACTAATGTTAAAAGCATCGCCTGATACTATTGTTCCTGCATTTGCCGCAACTGCGCTTCCTAAGATGCCTGCTGCCATTAAAGGCAGACCAGACAAAACAGCAAGGTTTTTCACTCCCATAAAAATTTATCCTCCGAGGTATAAAATTGCGTTACCTACGTTAAAACACTGACAGTACTAGAATAATCAGGATTATCTTGAAAAAGCAAGGTCTGTCAAGCAACTTCACCAAATCTTTAAAAAACTCTTCTAGATAAATTTATAACGTCTGAAACTGCGATCGCAATCTGTTTTTGTACTGTTAGCGATTGCAGTTATTTTTATATACAAGCTTCTTTGTTCGTGCTTCTAATCGAGTTTTTAACTAACTCAGTCCTAAACTTAAACACGAGTATGTCTAAATTGACTTGACAATTGTCAAAGATTTAAATTGCATTATCAAGGCAATTGATATTTTATAAAATTTTCTAAATAAGATTTTTATCAACTTCAATTAAGTTTAGCTACTTAATCAAAATTCTTTGAAAACTCTTTCTGGTAATTGCTACTAAGATCGATCGGATTAACTCAAAATATTTATAGTAACTTTAAGTTAAGTGACTAAAGTTTCTGCTCTCCTATTCCTCTTTAACAGCGACCAGTTACTAATTACCATGAGACATCATCGCTCGCAGATGAATGGATAAGGGGCGAAAACCACCATAATCATGAAAGATACTGGTTTTTCTTGCATTAGGAAAAGCTTTTTTGAATGTTTGTGTCTATTTTTGATAACTTTTTTATTTCTAGAAGTTGTTTTGTTATAGTCAAAGCTAATAAACCATTATGTTATTTAGATTTTCGGTAGGATTTTAATTTTTTATATCATTGTTAAAGGATTCATTATTTGTAATCGCGTTGCTAGACAAAATCGTCATTTATATTTTTCGCTGTCGCTTTTAACTATTGCTTGAGACAAACATTTAGAATGCGGCGATCGTTATCGCTAAGCTGAGAAATCTGGTGATAGCCTTCCAATCCTACCTCACGAGGAAGTTGACCGCTTGATGCCACTGGCGATACAGTTTCCAAAGCAATTTCATGGGGATATACTGTCCCGTCATAGGGATCGACGATTGATAATTTCATTTGATTTGACTCGATCGCTCCAGAAAAACAATTAAATTCAGATCTCGGCATATAGACTGCGCCACTAACGCGACCTTGTTGTACCTTAAAAACAATATACTCTTGACCGATTTGTTCTGCTTGGGTAGACTGACCGTAGAGATAAGTTCCATCTGCTAGCGGTGTCGATTGAGATGCTTGAGCATGTTGCATTTCATCCACAGAAGAGGCTAGTGTAGGGAGCGCAGTAGTGGCGGCTAATCCTAGACCGATTGCTGTGGCGACTTTTAAAATAAGTTTTTGTCTTAGTTGCATGATTTTATTGAGTGTTTTTTTTGAGCGTTAGTCGCTCTTTTTTGACAAAAGCAAACCACTAAAAGCAATTTTTTCGTGCGTTAACTATTTCTAATAGAAACTACAATCTAAAAGCCTGCAATTCCAGATAAGTACAATTACTAGCTCGGTTATTTTTGTCTTCTATATTTAATTTGCCCAAATTGAGGCAAAATTCTACAAATCGTAGGGAAGAATTTTGCCAACTTTACCTCACACCCAATTTAATTGTGCAAAGCAATCGCTCGATTGAGAGCGGTTTTTTCTAAATTCTTAATAACCGGAAAAAAGTCGATTAAAAAAAGCGATCGCAATTATCTGCGATCGCTTTTTTCATAAACTCAGTCGAGGAGTAATATTAACTAGCTACAATGTACTCTCGAACATTAGAACGTCGTCTGCGTAATTGAGCAAGAGCTTGATGTTCTAGCTGACGGACTCGTTCGCGGCTAATATTCAATCTCTGACCGATTTTAGCGAGTGAGAGTTCTTTTCCATCTTCTAGACCAAATCTCAGACAGAGAACTTCTCGCTGTTGGGGTGTCAACTCAGAGAGCAAATTGTGCAAGTCTTGTCTGAGCAACTCTTGAGTAATGTAATGGTCGGGAGAAATACCGTCATCTTCGAGTAAATCGGAAAGTTCGGTATCCTGATTGTCGCCAACTCGTACATCTAACGAAACGGGTTGACGCGCCATACTCAAAAATTCTCGAATTCACGGGAGCAGTGACCTAAGTTGTCACCGGTGCACCTGATAAAGGAAGTGTTGGGACGCGGCAGACCAACCATTCCCGCACTGCCGCCGCAATCGAACTCAAGGAAGAAACCAAATGCTAGTTCTAAGCCGAAA
>JALOOL010000042.1 GCA_025454425.1 Hydrococcus sp. Prado102
AAACTGAATCCAGTTGGTATCTTGCGCCTCATCAACAAGAATTTGGGGGAATTTACGCTGTCGCTTGAGCGTGATCTCAGGATGATCGCGCAGGATCAGATATGGGATCAAAAGGAGATCGTCAAAATCGAGCATGTTTGCCTTGTATAGTTCTTGTTCATAGCGATCATAAACCATGGCTTCTCGCTCTTCTTGTTGTGAGTTGACCAGACGTAGCGCACGCTGAGCCACAATTCCTTTGTTCTTATAACGAGAGATTGCTCATTGAGCATCTTGATATTTGAGACGCTCTTCATATTTGAGCTCTTTGATGATATTTTTGATCACTGACTGGCACTCACCTGTATCATAAACTCAGAAATCCTTAGTCAATCCATGTCCAAATGCTTCGATCTCAATCTTGAGAAAACGTAGAAATGTGGAATGGAAGGTTCAGACTCGGGGAAAGGTGATTTGGGTGGAAGAGGGCGCAAAGGCTGAAAAAGTATCCCCATCTTCAGCATTTTTGGCTTCTTTAGCGTTTTTAGCCTTCTCTTCCTGCAAGTCCTTAGATATCTTTATCAATCTCTCCTGAAGTACCGATGAGTTCGACTGATTCTGTAGCATCTATATCTATATTGCCACCATTGCCCCGACCGCGCGTAGCTGAGGAAATTTGCGCCCCATCTTGAATCGTTAATGTTTGCGCGCTAATAACAATTCCTCGTCCGTTTTTTGCTCCTCTGGTTTCTGCGGTAATTTTGGACTCATCGGTCAATCTTACCTGTCTTCCTTGAATTTGAATAGCTCCTCCTCCCCGTCCGCTAACATCGACGCTTGCTTTTTTGGAAAAAGTGATATCGGATCGCGCGAATTGCGAGGGAAAGGTTAAATTAAAGTTATTAGCGAGTGTCACTATTCCTGGCTCTGATAAGCCTCCTAATTCAATTCTCCCTTCTGGTGCTTCGAGCTTTCCTCCGTCGAAATCGATGTCGCCACCTACCAGGACAATACTATTACCTCTAGAAACTTCTAATCCTTCTTTGGCGCGATTGGTAATAGCAGCAGGCGAGATTTGATTGAAGAAAAACGCAGAAGGTTTAACGGTTAGTAATGTAGGAGGTTGGGGATTGGTAGCGCTAAAAAAACCGCGATCGCCAAATTGAATTGCATTAGCTGTTGTCGCAACAAATGAACCTTTAATATCTAAACTGGCATTTTTTCCAAAAATAATTCCATTGGGATTCATCAAAAATAGATTTGCCCTAGTTCCCGTTGTTGCGATTAATCCATCGATTTTTGAAGGAGAGTTTCCCGTAACGCGAGAAAAGATATTTTCAATCTTGCCACTACTTTGAAAAGTCGCTGCTTCGCCTTTATCTAAACCAAATTTGCCAAAACTATGAAAAAGGTTACTACCTACCGTTCGCCCGTCTGTTTGACGAATAATATAGTTAGGGCCGCTTAAAGTTTTTCGCTCTCCAAGAGTGCCATCGAGAGCGATATTTTGGGCTAAGACGCACTCGCTTAGAAGGGATGCCATCGCGATATTGGTAGAAATGGCGATCGCGTATTGTTTTTGTAAAAAGAAAGCCATAGCAGTATTTTTCTCCACATGGCTATGAATACTTCTTTATAGCATTGTTAGCTTCAATGAATTCGCCTAGTAATGATTATTTACGCTATTTTTTCTTAGTTGCGATCGGCTTAATTTATCAACTTTTGTAAATTTATGCAGAACTAATTCCTGGGTTACAGATAAATCTATAGAGACAACAATACACGAGTACGATCTTCTGATTCCCAAGCCATAACGACTTAGTTATACGAGTGTTGCTGTCGATATATTTTTGCCTAAAAGTTTACTCCGAGGTGGGACATTAACAGATAAGTTTAGGCGCGAATGGGTATTCGCCCCTATCAATAACTGATTCAATGTCCCTTTTTTTATTTGTAAACGAAAAAGAGCGATCGCATCCATAAGTTAAATGCGATCGCCCAAACACCTACTACTTTACAGAGTTGTTTTAGGATATGCGATCGTGTTCTGCTAATAGCTTTTCTACTCTAGCCTCTTCTATTTTGGAAGTTATTTTCTTAGATTCATGCAAATCTCGTTGTGTTTTTGACAAACTAATCGTAGAGCCAACACTAAAAGCCAGTCCCATTCCCATAAAACCTTTCGTCCAACCATCGACGGGAAGATAAATAATTCCTATCGAGGTACTAACTATAGAAACAATAAAAGATATCCAGGTTTGAGCTATCCAAGCCGAACTATGATCTTGGGATACTTGAGGTTTATTCATTGTTTCTTTTCCCGAACGATTTTATTTGAGTGAGGTATTTCAATTTTATTGATGAGTATTGACTGGGGAAAAGATCGAGAGTGACAGTTTTTTAACTGGATTGTTCCTAAAGATTTTAGTGTAGTGCGATCATCGCGATCGCGACTAGAGTTTCCCTCAATAATGTTTCAGTCGGACGAACATTTTTTGTTTTAACTGGACTGGCGTTAGCAATCAAATTATTTACCTCTATGTTGTTCGCTTTTATTTATCTCAGTATTCCCATTTGTGTTTCTCTTAGTTACTGTTGGAAATTGAAATAACGATGGCAATCGCAAATTGCTAGAATTAACCGAGCGCAAAGTCAAGCTTTTGCAGATGTCAAATGGTATATGCAACTAACGAATAAATAATCAATTGAAACAGTTGTTCTAAATTTTATGCAACTCATTACAGGAAAAACTAAACTATTAGGAGTCATTGGCGATCCCGTCGAACATTCGCTGTCGCCAGTCATGCACAACGAAGCGATCGCGCATTTAAATCTCAATTATGTCTACGTTCCTTTTCCTATTAAAAGAGAAGATCTAGAGAAAGCGATCGCGGGTTTTGAGGCAATTGGTGTCGTCGGATTTAACATCACAATTCCCCACAAACAAGCAATTATCCCCCTACTATCAGAAGTTTCCCAGACAGCTAAAATGGTTGGTGCAGTCAATACCGTTTGGCGCGCGGAGGCGGGATGGTATGGCACAAATACTGATGTAGAAGGGTTTTTGGCTCCTTTAAAGAAGCTTTCACTCGATTGGAAGCAAATTACGCCAGTTATTTTAGGCAATGGCGGTGCGGCGAGAGCAGTTGTCGTTGGGTGTGCAGAGATGGGATGTCCTGAAATTGGCGTTGTAGGACGCGATAGGGCTAAATTAGAGCAATTTAAACAAAGTTGGGCAAATTCACCGCTTAAAGCTGCTTTAAACGTTTATACGTGGAATGAATTAGTAGGGTTGGTATCCAATACTAAACTATTAATCAATACAACTCCTATTGGGATGTATCCAAAAGTTGATGAATCTCCTCTGGATGCAGACGTAATGGAGAAACTATCAGCAGGCGCGATCGCTTACGATCTCATTTATACGCCTAATCCTACTCAATTTTTAGTACAAGCTAAAGAACGAGGTGCGATCGCGATTGACGGACTAGAAATGTTGATCGGACAAGGTGCAGCCGCTTTAAAAATTTGGTTGCAGCAAGAGGTTCCTGTCGATGTGATGCGGCGATCGCTGCGAGAATATTTGAAAATTTAATATTTATTAATACTTAATAGGAATTGCAATTTTATTTGCTGTCGTCGAGGTTGTTTTTAGGTTTAAGCTGTTCCGTATTTGATTTGCATATATAGCGAGTCTCAATAAATTATCAAGATCGTAGTACTAATGTACAAGCTCGCGCGAACAGGCTTGTTCTCAAAGAAGTCGAAGAAATGCTCTATTACAAAAAGATACGCGTTTACAATCGAATAGATTCGCTATAACCATGCAAAGTATGTTCTCAAATCTAAATGCAGGTTATTAGACTAAAAATTGAAAATAGGTTTGTTGTTTTTAACATCTAGCATTAGGTAGAAAAATTATTTTTAACTTTAGATTAATATCTGATTATGTTATGATTAAGCAGCAAAATTTTCTTAAAATAAATGAATTTCAGGATTTATCCCGAACGTATTGTCAAAATTCTGACATTAATTGCACTTTTACTTTGTGTAGCCAGTCTAACAGGTCAATTCGATCGATATGTACTGGGATTTGAGAATTCTAAACTTATCGTACTCTTCAATGTTGATGCCGAAGGAAATATTCCCAGTTTATATGCTGGGTTTCAGTTGTTGTTAAGTTCGCTTATTTTGAGCGCGATCGCGATCGTCAATCGTCGGACGAAAGGCAGTTATGTTAAGCATTGGTATGGTTTGTCTATCGTCTTTTTGTATATGGCATTTGATGAGTGGTTTGCTATTCATGAAAGATTAAATCCTGCTTTGAATAATTTCTTTCAAATTGCACCGCTCGTTCGTTTGGATATTCTGAGTTTAGTTTTTGTTACAATTTTCGTGGTTGTTTATCTTAAATTTTTATTATCTCTATCTCCACGCACAAAATTATTATTTATTCTTTCAGGATCTCTTTATGTTTTTGGTGCGATCGCTATTGAAATTATGGGGCTATATTTATTTTTTGATATTTACAAACAACCGCGATTTTCAGCACAAATCATCTCGACAATTGAAGAGTTTTTAGAAATGTTAGGTCTTAATCTCTTTATTTATGCAACACTTTTACATTTTGCTAATCTGCCAATTAGAAAACTATCATTTGAAATTATTGATAACTCGTTGCCAATTAAGAAAACTCTAGAGGTAAGTCATTATCGATAAAAGACAAGTTCCTATTATTATCGCTCATCGAGGAGCTAGCGGATATCGTCCCGAACATACGCTAGCGGCATACGAATTAGCAATCTATTTAGGAGCCGATTATATCGAACCAGATTTGGTTTGTACTAAAGATGGCATTCTCATTGCTCGTCATGAAAATGAAATTTCTACTACTACTGATATTATCCAGCATCCTGAATTTACCAATCGAAGAACGACTAAAATAATCGATGGTAAATCAGTGACGGGATGGTTCACAGAAGATTTTACTTTAGCAGAATTAAAAACGCTAAAAGCTAGAGAACGCTTACTAAATTTGCGCATTCAAAATACTGTTTTTGACGGTTTATTTGAAATTCCGACGCTACAAGAAATTATCGATCTCGTTCGACAAAAAAGTAGAGAAGTAGGACGCATTATCGGAATTTATCTAGAAACGAAACATCCTTCTTACTTTGCATCTATTGGATTGCCAATCGAAGAAAAATTAGTTGAAGTTTTACAAAAGAATGACTGTAGCAAAGTATTTATTCAGTCATTTGAAGTCGCAAATCTCAAAAAATTAGCTCGAATAACCGATTTACCTTTAATACAACTCATTAATGAAAGCGATCGCCCTTACGATTTTGTCTTGAACCAAGATTCCCGTACGTATCAAGATTTAATAACGCCAGCAGGATTGACAGAAATAGCAACTTATGCAACTGGAATTGGAATTAATAAAAACTTGCTCGTACCCAGAGATAGCAATAACTATCTTCTATCGCCGACAAATTTGGTAAAAGATGCCCATGCGAAAAACTTACTCGTTCACGCTTGGACGTTTCGTAATGAAAATATCTTTTTAAGTGCCGAGTTTCAAAACAATCCAGCGGGAGAATACCGCTATTTTTATCGATTGGGGATTGATGGCGCATTCAGCGATTTTCCCGACAAAGCGGTTAAAGCGATCGCGCTATGAGCTTTAACTCGAATGGTATGATTGATTGGCTCACTTTTTCATCGGTTATATTAAACTCATTCTGCTATGATTGCTACGCCTCCCTCTCCTGACGAAATTGCTGCTGCTTTGTCTACTCCTGTAGACTTTGACTTTCAGCTACCCGATCCAGAAGATGAGGAGATACAAGAAATTGACTTTCAACAACAACTCGATGCGATCTGGAAAGTGTGCGATCGCTTCGATTTGCAAACCGATATTTGGCGGGGACGGATTTTACGGGCAATACGCGATCGCGAAAAGAAAGGCGGCGACGGACGGGGAACGGGTTTTCTCAATTGGTTAAAACAACGAGAAATTACTAAAGGACAAGCATACGCACTCATCCAATTGGCAAATAGCGCCGACACTCTCCTCGCAGAAGGAGTCTTAGATCCTCATGCAATTAATAACTTTAGCAAACGCGCCTTTGTAGAAACGGCAAAATCTGCCCCAGAAGTACAAAAATTAGTTAGCGAAGCAGCACAAAAAGGCGATCGCATTACTCGGCGAGAAGTCAAGCAACTCTCCGATGAATGGACGGCGATGAGTTCAGAATTACTGCCAGAGGAAGTCAAGGAGAAAGCAGCAGAAGGATCGCTTCCTCCCCGCCACCTCGCACCTTTGGTAAAAGAGATGGAAAAGTTACCCGATATCCATTTAGGGGCAATTCAAAAAGAAATCGCCGAGAGTCCAGACGTAGATACGGTGAAGTACATGACTTCATCCGCTAGGAATTTAGCTAAATATCTCGACGCAGCAGCGCAAGTACAAACCCTAAAAAAATCTCCTGTGGATATGGAAATGGCATTAGAAGAAGCTTTGCGCTTGGATTGTTTGAATACTGCCGCAGATTTAGTCAAAGGAGCAACGCAACTCGAACAAATGGTTGCCAAACTCTATACGACTTGGAAGCGTCTCGGTAGCCTCTCTGACCGATTATACGTCGATACAGGGGCAAGCAATCCAAACTTGCGATCGCTCCTTACTTGCCTCGAAATTCTCACCAACGAAGTCATTGAAGTCCCATTAGATGAAGTTGGCGAGCGATCGGTACGTTTGAGAATCATGACAGAAAACGAGTCTTAAATAATTTTAGTAGGGCGAGCAATGTTTTTTCTTTGCTAGTCTTCTTTTTGCCAAGGCAGGAGCAATAGCTATTATTTATTTGCATGATTTATATCCCAGATATTCCCAATGTCAGTTTAGTTGCCTTTTACGGAACTAAGCCTCTTGCTTTTCAATTATTAATCGAATCCTTGCAAAAACAACTTTCAGAAGTACTTCAAGAAAAGTTTGAAAGTTATCCTATCGAACAAATACACGCTACGCTTATCGGATGTGAAGGCTTAAAAACAGAAAAAGGAATTATAAGTAAGTGGTTTTTGGAGCATAGAGGCGAAGAGAAATATATTAATTTATCTGAGTTTATGGCTTTTATTCGCCAGAGCGATCGCCTACCCATTCAAATTAAAATTGGCGGTTATAATCGGGCGATCGACTACGGTTTTTTAAGTCAAAATCGACATACTTTTGAGCGTTCTTTCCAGTTTCAAGGAAATTTCGCCGTACTAATGGGATGGTCTTCTATAAATAAACAAATTTCTCTCGATCTCGATCGCTTTCGTTTAGAATGTCAAAACTTTAACCTACTCCATAAATACCACAAGCAACTGGATTCAATCGATAACGATTGCTATATGCGCATCGGAGTTTTAAAAGAGAAGCTTAGCGAAGAGGAAATTCGAGCAATAGAACGAGAAATTCGAGATACTTTAATGGCGATCGCACCTATCGATCTATTTATAGATACTAATAGTCTTAATTTTATCGGATATCAAAATTTATCTCCTTCACCCGATACAACAAAGGTAATTACTTTACACGATGCAACGATAAAAGAAATTGAGAAACTTTATCCCCAGACAGAAATTAGGTAAATGCGATCGCTAAAATTAGAACAGTAAATACAGCTATTATGGAACAGGCAATCCAAGAATAAATCAAAAGATTGGAAGAAAAACGCAAAGGCTGAAGCATTTTATAAATGTCAGCCAACATTAGACCTGGTAGGTTGGGTTGAGGGACGAAACCCAACAAAACATAAATTTAAAAAGACCGTTATCTATCTATTTAATAATGTAAGGGTACTGTAATTAAAGGAAGGAACAAAAGAATTATCCAACTCCAACTCCACCCAATACCATCAAAAGAACTATTGTTCTCGCTGAGAATTAATTCTATTCTCTCTTCTAAACGATTCTGATAAATTGTTTCATTAAGCGCGGCACAAAAGCTTTGAGGGATATTTGAGAAAGGAAATTGACTTGCTTTTTGAGTGACTAGGAGTAAAGATTCTGCTAATAATAAAGAATCGACTTGTTGAATGGCTTGACGATCTGCTCTTAATTCTCTTAGTAATAAAAGTTCTTGCCACAAAGATTCTGTCTTCGGCAACCAAGCTGTAAAAGAACGCACCCAACCCAACCAGAAAAACCAGAAAGTATCTCGATTATCGTAGTGTGCTTGTTCGTGTGCCAAAACAGCTTTTAAATGTTCTGGATCTAAAACATTTAACATTCCTTGAGTGAGGATTAGTTCGGATTTCCAAAAGCCAATTTGGGCGCTGTATGGAAAAGTTATATCTAAAACTCTGGCGATTTTTCCTTCTACGATTTGTTGAGTAGAACTCTTGATTTTTTGTTGCGATCGCCATGCTTGCTCGAATAGCTTTATTAATAAAATGCTAGCAAAAACAATAAAACTTATGGCTAAAATATAACCAAACAAACCAACTTGCCAGCCGAACATAGCTCCTCTATATCCCATGCAACTGACAGCGATCGCAGTCATTAGCAACAATAAAGGAGGGAAAAGAAAGAAAAATAAAGTTGTTTGCCAACGGTTCTGCCACGTTTCTGTTGTTTTGAAAGGAATTATTCTAAGACTCAGCGCTAATATTAAAGCGAAGAAAATCATTACAGCGTGCATTACTTTTGTTCTCCTCTTTTGCGACGAATTTCTTCAATACGAGATGCGATCGCTTCCAGTTGTTCTAAACTCGTTGTATCCAAGCGATCGGCAAAAGAGGCTACTACGTCAGGATTGCTAATCGCTAAAAATTGATGTAATTGTTCGTAAGATTTAATCGCTGTTGCTTCTTCTTTTGAAACTAACGGTTCCCAATAAAAAACGCGACCTTTTTTATAACTAGTCAGCCATCCTTTATTTGTCAATCGATTGAGAACAGTAGTCACAGAAGTATATGCCAATTCGCGATCGGGATCGGATAAAATTTGTTCGTGAACGTCTTTAACCGTGACGCTCTTTAGTTCCCAAATAATGTTTAAAATTTCGGTTTCTAGAGGACCTAAAGATAATTGTTTGGGGCGATAATCGGGTAACGGTGGCATATCTATCGCAATTTTTTGAAGGTAATCTTATCGTAGTAGAGATAGCTAATTGTATCGCAGATATTGTGGTTAGTTCTGTTAATAGATCGTTAAAATAATCTATTTTTGGGAGGTCAGCGTTACTGGTAAAATAACTTCGTCCCTTTAAATACATTATCATGTCTGCTGAAACTCAATCTACCACAGGCGCTGATGCCATTGATATCGCGATCGTCAAAGGAATCGATTTCGACGGTACGCCGATTCCTCCTGAAAAACTGGAACTCTACAATAGTGTTATGTCCTTAGAAGCTAACAGACAGCGCAGTGGCGTTAGCAATACAATGCGATCGCGAATTGTTAGAATTGGCGCTAAGCATATCGCGCAAGATGAGTTAGATCGCAAACTTGTCGATGCTGGGTTTGCACCCCTCAAAGAAAAAGAGATTGCTTTTTTCTACGGCGGCAAATAAATTATAAATTAAGGGCGATCGCCCTTGGCGGTACGCGGAGGGTAATCGCGCTTAAAATCGATCGCTAATTATTTTCTTCAAGATAATCTTGAGTGTAAGTCTGCACTAAATTTTCTAATTTTTCTTGCGAAGAACATTCGATCAACGCTTCAAAAACTTCTAAGAGTTTTGCCGCACTATCCCCTAACATAGGACTCAACCCCCACACATCCTGTACCCAGTCCGAAGGACGCTCGTCATCAAAAATCAAACGTTCTAATATTTGTTTCGCTTCTGCTTTAGAAATAGGCATCGGATTTTTCAATTATTTTGATTAATTAATATTCATATTTTCTAGTTTTAGAAAGAAGATTGGCAAGCAATTGACAACGGATTTTGGCTTGCTATAGTAGATTTATCTGTAGCTATTTCAAGTATGGCACGTCAGCGAACAAAATCCGAACTTCCGACTAAGATTTGTCCTGTTTGCGGACTTCCTTTTACTTGGCGCAAAAAATGGGCAACCTGTTGGGATGAGGTTAAATATTGCTCGGAACGCTGTCGTCGCAGGCGAACGCAGGCTGAGACTTAACAAAACTTTCTTTTCTTATCAAGGGGACACCCTAATTTTTTACGATAAATTGCATCAATTGCTACTGATTCTTTCTTGCTTTTAATTGAAATTATAAAATATTTTCAGCGATAAGCCTTTAACTTTGCTCGGAAAAAATGATAGGATCGGCAAGAAAAAATAGAAAAATAATTATTAATTTTTCTCATGAGCGATACAATTTTCGGTAAGATTATTAGAAAAGAAATACCAGCAGAGATTGTATACGAGGATGAATTATCCTTAGCTTTTAAAGACGTTAATCCTCAAGCGCCAACCCATATTCTTGTAATTCCTAAAAAGCCCATTCCTCAGTTAGATGCTGCTACACCAGAAGATCGAGATCTCTTAGGTCATTTGCTGCTGACTGCTCGGAAAGTCGCCCAGCAAGTCGGTCTTCAAAACGGATATCGAGTAGTCATCAACAATGGCAATGATGGCGGTCAAACCGTTTATCATCTACATTTGCATATCTTAGGCGATCGCCAAATGCTATGGCCGCCGGGATAAAACAAAAGCTAGGGGAGACAATGTTAGTTTGACAAGCTTTTTTGGGAAATCTATAAGTGTAACTCTAAAGCTTATTATTAATCAATACCTATTTCGATGAAGACGATTCTGAGTGCTGTCATTGTAGTCGCGGGAATAGTTTTAGCTCCCCAAGTCGCCCAAACCCAAGAACAAGCAGGTTGTTTTATGCGCAGTGCTAGCGGTCAAGTACTCGACCTTAGCAATGTTTGCGGAGATAGTTTATCTCAACCCTATATCTCGCCTTCAGGGACATTTCGCATTCCGATTAAGCGTCGAGATGGTGGAATTCCAGTCATTGACGTGACATTTAATGGCAGACAGCGTTTTGAGATGCTTCTCGATACTGGAGCTAGTGCGACGACTATAAATCCTAGCATGGCGAAAGCAATAGGTATGAACCCAAACAAAGAAGTCTCCCTAGCAACCGCTGGCGGAATCATTCGAGCGGGAATAGGACGCGCTAACTCAGTGCAAGCTGGCGGTTTGGTTCTCAAAAATGTAGATGTTGTAGTTTCGCCCCATCTTCCTATCGGACTACTAGGACAAAATTTCTTTGGCGGTCACGATGTAACCATCAAAGACAAAGTGGTTGAATTACGGATTCGTTAATCTTATATTAATTAATTTCCTTGATATTTTCATAATGGTATCTGTTGAGCGGCAACAAGCAATTAGAGTGGAACTTTACTACTTCTGAGCAGAATCTCGTTATGCCTCTGACTGCTCCGACGGTAACTGTGACTGAATAAAACTATATCCGCGATCGAATCGTGGAATCATCCTACAGTTAAGTTGTCTGAGTTCATTAATAATATCAGGGCTATCAAAGTCTTTTGAGTTTCGATTTAAGAAGCAAGCTTGTTGTGGCAAATTATGTCGCAAGTGACCAATAACTGAGGCATAAACAAGTGCATCTTGCGGCGTTAAGTCGTAAGTCGTTTCATTGGAGGCTGCCTCAATTACGATACTGGCATTAAGAGCGACAATTTCTCCAACCTTAAGCAGCCGATCTCGATATTGAATGAAGCGATGTCGTTCTTCCTCATTACTTTGTACCATCAAGCTAGCAATATCCTGAATACTTTTAATACGATTTACATATGAGGCCGTACGTGAGAGTTGACGTAGCTCAGTCTCTAATGACTGTTGCAATTCTCGACGACTTCGCGCTTGACGGCTTAGTTTTTCATGGGGTTCAGCAAGACAATACGCTGGAACTATGAGTTTTGCTTCTCCTGTTTCACAGAGTTGCAAAATCTGTTCGCAACTAGAACACTGCTCTTGTTCAAAGGTTAGCTCTAAAACAAAATTAGTCTCAACATAAATATTCACGCAGCCGCCTCATACTCGAACTTACCCCCAACTAAGGCAGAATAAAGTCCTGACTCAATTAACCATTGTTGAGAAGCATCAATATTTTCAGGCAACCACTCTGAATGAATTATCTCTCCAAGCCAGGATGAAATAATCAGTTCCAAACTCTCTTTACTAATTTGCTCGGCAGTTACTCCTGCCTTTTCAAAGTAAGGGTGAAGAATTGGGTAGGCATCAATAGTATAGGTAGGTTCGTTCCGATCTAGATCGGCTTCAGTATTAGACCATAGGTAAAATTTGTCTGGGAAAACCATTAAAAAATATGGGGCTTTGGGAAAAGTACCGCGTGCAAGGATATTGCGACGTAGTTCTGCTGCCCACTCCGGTGATACATTGGTTTTGCGCTTGATCTCAACTACAAGAGCCAGTTGACCGTTACGATCGTCAACTGACAAGTCCCACCCAGAATCAGGTCTAATAATCATAATAGGCTCGCATGGAAAAACCAACTATTCTACCATTCTGAACTACATCAACAGTTTTTTGGCAAACCATAAAAGCTGCTCGGAATTCTAAAAATTAACATTTGTTGGGGTTAATTGGTTTCTAGAACCATTATGATGAGGTACGGTAGCGGCAATAAATATATCAATTACAAAGATGTTGTAGCGAAAGATGATGAAAGTGGCGATCGCTCGTAGTTGGCTAGCAAGTCAGCAGGATCGTCATAAATCGCGATCGCATCTTTTAACTGATTATCGTCAAATCCACCGCAACGAAAGGCAATGACCTCTACTCCAGCTTTATTGGCAGATTCGATGTCATAGGGAGTGTCGCCTAGCATAATCGCTTGTTGAGGCTGCATATCGCTCTTATTTAAGGCAGCTTCCACAATGTCTGGTTCGGGTTTGGACGATTCGGCATCGCTAGAGGTGGTTGCTTCGTCTTGACTCAAGAGATCGTCAACTTCTGCCGCTTTTAACAAAACTGAAAGCTCTTGCTCGGTTGCCGAACTAGCGATAATCAGATGTAACCCCTGAGATTGCATCTTTAAGATTAAGTCGCGCGTACCCTTCGCTGGAGACAGATTCGGGCCATATTTATCGATTATCAATTCTTTACGGCGATCGGCAATTTCTTTGCCTTTTCCTTCTTTATCCGAGAGTCCTGGTGCGAACTTAGGAACGATTTGGTCGCCTCCCATTCCAATTAAAGGTCTGACCTGCTCGAATTCGATCGAGTAACCAAACGCTGCAAATGCCTCTACCCAAGCTTGAGCGTGAGCATCGTTACTTAAAACAAGCGTTCCATCTACATCCAAAATTGCCCCTTGTAATGACATCGTTCACCCTGTAACTTTTAAAGAACTGTTTCTAAGCTACTGAGAAGTTGATATTCAGACCTCTTCCTAAATCTATATTTCACTTTTTGATGCTTCGCGATCAACTAGTTCGTCTAACATCTTTTTCCAGATCTTATACTTCCAAGCGTCGCTTACGTCGCAGACAGTTGAAATCGCGCGTTCTTTAAGCAAATCGGGAAGTTTTTGACCGACTAACCTAGTTTTTGGTTTGTTACTATAAGCATTCCACACCAAGCGATCGCCTGCACTATAAACGAAATCACAGACAAAAAGAACATCCTCGAACAAATAAATCGTAAATCCTGGCGTATGTCCCCCAATAGGAATCGCTTCAACGCCAGAAATTTGAAAGTTATCTTCAAATAAGCGATCGAAACTAAATAAACGGCTGTTAGGATGGACGGCATCGCGTTGATGAATCCAGACTTGAGAATTAAAGTGCTGGCGATAGAGATTGGATGCGCCTAAGAAGTCACTGTGAGTAAACAAAATATAATCCATTGGCGCTACGCTCGTATCAAATGACGAGGGACAGTCAATCCAAATGACTCGCTCCCCTGTTTCAATTTGATAAGCGGCGTGTTCGTAACCTAAGTTGGGAAAAGATTTTAACCGTTTGACCTTATCATTAACAGGTGTATATTGAACTTTATACTTGGCGGAACATTCTTCAGTGCTTAAAAAGCTTTCCTGTGTAGCACCGCAGAATCGACAGCGTTTTGGCATCGATCCGATCGCGTTAAATCCACAAGCCGTACAGACGTATTGTTCGCTAATATTCATTGTTGTTTTCCCCAAAATTATTAAATGGCAGCCGAGCGCGCTTCATCGACTTTAATCGTCGTTCCTGTAATATAATTAGCGTCGTCGGAAATTAGAAAAGCGACTGTTTTGGCAAGTTCGGCGTAGGTAGTCGGACGACCGAACATCAAGTCTGAAGGTACGTTCCATCCTTCTAGTTCCTCCATGCTGTCGGCGACAAAGAAAGGAGCCACCGAGTTCATCCGAATGCGATCGCTTCTGTAACGCTTGGCGTAGAGTTTCGTGAATCCTTCCATTGCTGCTCGAATCGTACCGCTAAAAGGCGTTTCCAAAGATGGTTCTTGGGAGTCACAAGCTGAAATATTGACAATAGCGCCTCCTCCCTGTCGTTGCATCGGTTCTGTTACTAACTTTGCGATGCGAACGACGCTCAGAAACAGCATTTCAAAATTCTTTATCCACATTTCATCGGAAATGTCAAGTAAATCGGGTCTAGGCGGGTCGCCAAAACTATTGACGACTGCATCTATACGACCCATTTGCGCCAGTGTTGTCTCAATTAATCGTTGTAAATCTTGAGGATTCGCGATCGAACCTACCGTCGCCATCCCTCCTAATTCTTTGGCTAAATCTACAATGCTCTCGCTTCGTGCCATCAGGGAAACTGTGTAGCCTCGCGCGGCTAGTTCTCTAGCGCAACCCGCACCGATTCCGCGACTTGCTGCTGTCACGATCGCAACTTTTTTGGCATTCATTTTTCTACTTTATAAAGTTTTCTTTTTATAAAGTAAGCGATCGTTCTTCATTTTGTAAAGACTTTTCTTTATTTAGTTGGTGGCGAGCGCTCTTTATAAGCGCTCGGTTACCAGTTTCATCAATACTTTCGACTTACGTCCAAGGGACGGGCTACGCCAACGACTTCCGACTTCCGACTTTCATTAACAGGGTGCGGACGCGATAAATGGTAAATTCTTAGAATACTATTTTGAAAAACACTTTTTCAAACCAACTAATTACACAGAGAAGATAAAACTTTATATTATGAGTATGACTCCAGAATCGATTCAACAATTGCTTAATTCAGAAGATTTTGGCGAGAAAGTTAAAGGAATCAATCAACTACGCCAGATAGAGCCAAAAATCGCTTTTGAGATGATTAAACCGTTAGTAAAAGATAGCAATCCTCGCATTCGCTATGCAGCGGTTAGCCAGTTTGATACGTTAGGCACAGACGACTTAAAAACGTCATTAGAAATATTGCGCGATCGCTTGTTTAACGACTCGGAATTTGACGTACAAGCCGCCGCCGCCGATGCCATTGGCGGATTAAAATTAACCGAAGCTTATGAAGACTTAGAACGAATTTATTACACGACTTCAGAATGGTTGCTTCAATTTAGCATTTTGGCAGCATTAGGAGAGTTGGGCGAGCCGCGCGGATATGACTTACTCATAGAAGCGCTAGCCAGTGATAATAGTTTGATAAGAACGGCTGCAATCAGCGCTTTAGGCGATTTAGGAGACGATCGCGCTGTTTCTAACATTATTCCTTTGGCTGATGACGAAGATTGGCAAGTGCGACATCGCGTGGCACAATCGCTCGGACGTTTGGGTGGCTCTCAAAGTCGAGCAACTTTAGAAAAATTAGCAAAAGACACTGTAGAATCAGTCGCACAAGAAGCAACAAATAGCCTCAATCAATAGTCTAGTGAATTATCAATTATGAATGATGAATTATGAATTATGAAATGACTTAACCAGTGAATTTTAGAGACTTGCATGGCAAGGAAAACATAATTAAATTTTTCAGACTTCATTATTCATAATTTTTTGTGGGGTACTAACATGAGTAAATTTTCAGGCGATCGCTCAAAAGATCGAACTGCATTCGTACAAATTTCTAAAATCGCGCTATCTTTAACAGTCGGTTTAATTGCAAGTGGATTAACAATAATCGCTCCCGTAGAAGCACAAACCAATCCTGCTTTGATATCGAGCCAGCAACAAAACGAACAACTAAGAGAGTTGCTAAAATTAGGTCGCCAATATGTCGATGCCGGAGACTATAATAGTGCCCTTTCAATTTACGAACGCGCTGCTTATCTCGACTCAGAAAATGCTAGGATTTTCTCTGGAATCGGTTATTTACAAGCGCGTCAGGGAAACTTTAACGAAGCTGCTAAAGCCTATCAACAGGCATTGTCTCTCGATCCTAATAATCCAGAGTTATATTATGCTCTAGGCTACAGTCTCGCTAATGCGGGAGATAATGATAATGCAGCGGTTGCCTATTATTATGCGACGCAACTCGACCCCAAAAATGTCAAAAGTTATATAGGATTGGGTGTCGTTTTGTTACGTCAAGGAGATTATGAAAGAGCGAGTGATGCTTATCGTCGCGTTATTGCTCTCGATCCCAACAATCAGCAAGCATATGAGATAATGGGAGCCGCTTTGGTGCAACAGAATCGCAATGAAGAAGCAATTCAGTTTTTAGATAGATCTCTACAACAGTTTCCTAATAGCAGCGAATTGCGGCTGCAATTGTCAACTGCTTTATTGAACACAGGCGATACGGTAGCAGGCTTAAATCTCCTCCAAGAAGCCGCACAAAGCGATCCTGGAAATATGGCAATTCAAATGAAAATTGGGAGAATTTTAGAAACTCAAAACAATTTCGATGGCGCTTTAAAAGCTTATAAAAGAGTGTCTTATTTAGAGCCAAAATCAGTAGAAGCACAAACCGCAGTTGCTCGAATTGTGCTAGCTCAAAAAGATTATTTAGGCGCGATCGTAGAATACGAAGATCTCATTGCACTCGATCCCCAAAATGCTGACGCTCACTATAATATCGGGATTGCTTTTAAAGCTAGAGGACGGCAAGATGAAGCGCTAACAGCATTTAATAAAGCCAAAGAACTTTACCAGCGTCAAGGTAATAATACTGGCGTTGAAAATGTCAATAAACAGTTGAAGGAATTGTAAGTGTTGTTAAGGTTTAGAGGTGTCTTTGTAGGACTTCCACCGTCGCTTGTCCGGTTTTTTCCCAACTAAATTGGCGAGATCTTTCTAAACCTATAGTACTCAAACGCGATCGCAATTTCTCATCATCGATCGCTGCTTGCATTGCCGCCGTTAGTTCCTTAACATTATAGGGATCGATTAAAATTGCTGCATCTTGTGCGACTTCCGGTAATGAGGAGAGGTTAGAAGTAATAACGGGAGTCCCACACGCCATCGCTTCGAGTACCGGAAGACCAAATCCTTCCCATAATGAGGGAAATACGAGCGCTAAAGCTTGGTTTAATAGGATAGGTAGCTGTTGGTAGGGAACGTAATCGAGGAATTTCACGCGATCGCGCAATCCTAATTCTTCAACCTGTCTTTGTAAGGGCGGCGTATAGCGTTTATCTGGCGACCCTGCCAACCATAATTGTATATCGTCGCGGGAAATCTTTGCAAAGGCTTCTATAAGGCGGTGTAAGTTTTTATAGGGGTCTTGGCGACCGAGATAGAGTAAGTATGGAGTTTCTCGATCTTTTATATTCAGTTTTTTAAAATGGTTTGCGTCGTAAGCGAGAAGAATTGGCGTAATTTTATTCGATGAAATTTTATAAAAATCGGTAATATCTCTAGCAGTCGCCTTAGAGTTACAAATAATATGTTCTGCTTGTTGGAGAACTTGAGGAATATAGTTGCGAAAATAGGGAGTTAAGGGAGAAAAGCGTTTGGGAAAGCGTACTGGAATGAGATCGTGAACCATCACAACCGAACGACAGTTGGCGTATAAAGGCGCTTCTGGGACGGGAGAAAAGAGAAGGCGCGATCGCAATTTTTGATAGATTTTTGGTAAATCGAATTGCGTCCAAACTAAGCGACGAAAATGTCCTTTCGTTCCTTGTGCTGGCGTGAGATTATCTGGAATAGAATAGCAATCAAATTCGGGATTATTTTGAGCAGTTAATAGAGTGGAATTGAGAGATTTTAAATAAGGGACAAGATTGCTTGCATAGTTACTTATTCCTGTCGGTTGAGCAAAAAGAATAGATAAGTTGATTAATAGTTGATTCATCAACGTTTATTTCGATGGGGGAGAAGATTGTTGCATCTGTGCTTCTTGATACCAACGTTGATATTTAGCTGAATGTTCCATAATTATTTCACACATTTCTTTAGCTTTCTGTTCTGCTTTTTGAGCGAGTTCTAAAATTTCTTTGATTTCTTGTTCGTTTAGCTCTTTTTGACTCATTGTAGGCTCTCCAATCGATTTTTTATTTGCGTAACAGCAATTTTAGTTTCTAAAATACGACCTAATTCTATTGCTAAATCTTGTCCGACTTCTTGTATTTTATTCTCATTTAGGAGCTTGGGGGTGGAAAGATACTCAAGATTATTTTGAATTTTTTGTCGAGAGGTATTGACAAAGAATAAGCTCGAATTAAGAAAAGCAAATAACTGGATAATGGCAAAGTTATTAGGAAATCGTTTTAAAATTATATTAGAAAGTCTGAGTCCTTCTGTAGCAACTTTTTCAATTTCATTGAGTTCTCGCTCTAATTGTTCTACTAAAAGCGCAATTTCAGAAGGAATAGACATAATCGTTTATTATTACACTATGATAGCTTTGTTGGGTTTCACTTTTTTTACTCAACCTACACTTCATCTTTTTATAAGTTCTATAGCTTTATTCTCATCTTTTCAGCATAACATTAAATTAGCGTTCTATAAGCTTTTAAAGTTTCTCTTGCCGTTGTTTTCCAAGAAAATAACTTTGCTCTCTCTTTTCCTTTGTTAATTAAATCCTGACGCAACTGGGAATTACTAATAACTTTCAAAATCGCCTCAGCTAATTCGGTTGAATCGTGAGGATTGATGAGAATTGCTGCATCGCCAGCAACTTCGGGAAGAGAAGAAGTATTAGAAGTAATAACAGGCGCTCCTAATGTCATTGCTTCTAGGACGGGAAGACCAAATCCTTCATAATAAGAAGGATAAACAAATACATCTGCTTGCGAGTAGAATAAAGCCACTAATTCATCAGATAAGTAATCGAGATGATAGATAGAATCTGTATGAGGAGAAGTTGCGATCGCATTTAAGATAGGTTCGTATCCCCATCCTTTCTGACCGATTAAAATTAATTGATGTTCTATCCTATTTTCTTGTTTGAGTAAGTTAAAGGCTTTAATTAACGTAATAATATTTTTTCTCGGTTCTAATTTACTGACGAATAAAATATAAGGTTGAGAAAAATCATACTGACCATAAAGTTCTAATTGTTTCAATTTATTTTGAACTAAGTAATTAGGAGGATAGCGACTTGCTTGGGGGGTTATAAAAATGCGATCGCTCTCTACTCCTAAATATTCAACGATCTCTTGCTTGGTATTTTGTGAGAAAGTAATGACTAAATCCGTCCATTTTAAACAGCGTTTGATGCGACTGGCATAAGTATTCTTGACAATGGAGTTGGTAAATTGTGGATATTTTATAAAGGTCAGATCGTGAATGGTCAATATTTTAAAACTACTTTTGCAAGGATAAACAACATGATCGGTTCCATGCAGGATATCTGGCAAACCTAAATAAGCTTCTAAATTCGATAAAATAGGGTTGGGAAAGCGAGACAAAAAATCGGAAATTGTAACGGGTATTGGTAGAGTGTAAATAGGATTTTGAATGGGGAAGTTACCCGAAAAAGATAAATCTCTTTTTAACCATTTTTTGAGACTGGGTTGATAGGCAAGGGTTAATTGAAAGTTTTCTTGAAATTCTAATGCTTGTAGTGCGCGAATTAGATTGAGTGTATATATGCCAATACCACTCAGTTTTTGTCTTATGGGAGTAATATCGATGGCAATTCTTAACATAATCTCACGCAGAGACGCAGAGGCGCAGAGAGGTGGAGAGGTGGAGAGACAAGGAAGACAAGGGGGACAAGGGGGACAAGGAAGACAAGGAAGACAAGGAAGACAAGGAAGACAAGGAAGAGTATTTACTCCGCCGTGCAGAAATTTTTAATTTCTTTTGGGCGCGACTTTCGACTTCCGATTAAAAACTTTACCTTATCTAAAAAAGAATTGCTATATAAATTCTGCTGGATAGATAAATTCGGTTCCTTTTAAGATTCCATTGCAGATAATATCTAATCCTTGACTTTTGTTGGGCATTAAATTTTCTAATTTAAAAGTATCGAGTTTATATTCTGAGGCATTTTGTGTTTGTGTCGTGAATTCGAGGGGAATCATGCGCCGAAAGAAGAAATGATAGGCATATTTTCTGGCGCGTTGTGTTGTTTCTTTATCGAGACGATTATCGAGAGGTAAGCGATTGAGATATTGAAAGTATTCTTCGATTGAGGTGGCATCCATCGTTAAATTTTTGTTGCGAATCCATGCTTCACCCGCTACGATAATCGGGATTCCCATGCTGGTTAATTCTACTCCCATTTTGGTGCCATAAATTAAGACGGTATTGCATTGCAACATGACAGCATAAGTACTGACTTGACTTTCTGGGGGAATGATGAAAACATTAGATGGTAGAGTGGGAATAACTTTGCGAATTTCTTCAAGAATGGGTTGTCGCGATCGCAATGTTCCTCGAATTTCTGCTGGATGAACCCGAATTAGTAATTGCAAGTCGGGACGATTTTCAAAGTAGCGAATGGTTTGCACTACCCATTCGAGCATATTCGGAAAGGCATTTACTGGGTAATGCAATTGTGCGTCCCACATAACGTTAGTTAACAAACCGATGCAAGGTTTGCTAAAATCAACTCCAATTTCTTTTGCGATCGCATCGAGATCGAATTGGGGACTTTCATGAAACCATATCCAATCTTGCGTTCCTTGCCAGCGACTTTTTAAGTAATCTAGTAACTGTTCTTCTTTTTGGGAATTCCAGGGTATATCTTCCCAGTGACTCGTCGGTTCGCTAATAAGTTGGTGATGGTAGGTGTCGCGATGGGTGAAAATAAAACGCTGTTTGCGATAAGCGGGATTCCAGTTTACCACTCGTACTCCAGAGGCGCGCGCAACTTCGCCAATGATTCCTTGAGGAACGTAAATTCCATGATTGAATGCCGCACACTCGAAGCGATGAGTCTCCAGCAATTGATGCATTGCTAAGGCGGTTAACAATGCTGCTTTGAAGTAACGTCTTAGAATGGGTTCGCAATTGGGTTCTTTTTCCAAAGAAGCGCGCGCAAAGAAACGCAATGCGCCTGCTAAAGCGTGTTCCCCGATTGCTATTCCATCGAGAGTATAGTTTTCAATCTCCGATACGGAAAGGGTATTGCCGAGATGTTCTGCTTTTTCAAAGTCAGTCTCAGTTAATAACTCGCTATAGCGGTGTATCGTCAGTCCTAATGGTTGCAGGACGCTTTGAGCGAAGGGAAAGCAACTTTTACAGAGATCTTTTTGGGGGCCGTTTTTGACAAATAAATTATCGTTGGGATAGAACGTTGCATCGCACCAAAAACAAGCAGGCAATACACCATCGCAGAGTAAGATGTGAACGTCAGCACCTCGCAAAGTTAGCGCCACTGCTAAAAGACTCTCCACGGACATCATGTGCAAATCGCCGCCTATACTGGTAGCAATGAGGATTTTAGAACCCGTTTTAGCGCCTTCTAGGGCACTATGCCACAATTTGGGCTGTTTTTGCAAAACTTCTTGCCAATTGGGTCGATCGCGCTGCAAACGCTGTCTGCGTTGATAAAGCTTCACCTGACGATAGAGAAACTTTTGTCGCTTGAGCAGTTCCTTAAGCATCCGCTAACCCAATTTTTTGCATAAAGATGGTTGGTTCTGGCAAACAAGAAATTGTCCACCATGGTTGACATTTTTCTAACGCCTCGACAGAGTAACCGCCAGTAGCAACTGCTACTACCCTAGCTCCAATTGCTTGACCACAGCGAATATCGTGAGGCGTATCGCCAATAACGTAACATTTTTCTGGCGCGATCGCACCTACCATTTCTTGTACTAAAATGAGTGCTTGCTGTGCGATGGAAATGCGATTGTGCGCGCGATCGCTATACGCTCCATGACTAAAATAAGAGTCTAACCCGTAATAGGAAAGTTTAGCTTTTGCTCCCGCTTCGATATTTCCGGTGAGTAATAAGGAGATGGTATCGGTTCTGTGTTTTAGGCAATCTAGAATCTCGCGAACTCCTTCAAGGACATAACCTTGTCTGCGAGGCAAACTTGCGGGTAAATAATCACCATACAATTGCAACAGGCGATCGATTTTAGCAGGTTCTGGTTCTACTCCTCCTAATTGCAAAGTCTCGGCAGCAATTTCTCTATCCGTCATCCCTGCTGTTTGGAGGTTAGATAAATCTACTTGAGTTCCGATTACCTCGCTTGCGGCATCTTCAAGCGCAAATATTCCCGCTCGTCCTGTAGTTAATAAAGTTCCGTCAATATCCCAAAATAAAATAGTTGTCATTTGAATTATGAATGCTGAATTATGAATTATGAAAATTAGGAATTCAGAAGTTAATACTTTACCCTTGTATTCTCACTCTTCAATTACGAATTACGAATTATATCGGTAATGTCTGCTGCTAAACTTTGCGCGTCCAAGCGATGAGCTATAAGAACTTCATCATTCTGACCGCATTTGGGAATATCGAGAACGCCAAATTTTTTCACTTGTACTTTTTCTGACAAACCAAGTTCGCTTAACGCACAAGCAATGCGATCGCCTTGTCCGCCGATAATATAATGATTATCTAACGTAAATACTTTTTTGTATCCTTGCATTATTTGTCCCAACCAATCCAAATTCACATAATTCAACCAAGGTAAATTGACTACTTTGAGACTAAGATTATAATTCTCTTTAAGAAGTTTCGCGGCGTAATAAGCTTGGGGTAACAAAACCGGGCCGTAACCAAATAGAATTGCATCTTCTCCTTCAGTTAGCGCCACGCCTTTTCCTAATTCCAACTGATAACCAGCAGGTAATTGATAGGGAATTTGACAGGGAATAGAAACGAGTCGCAGATAGCTGCTGCTTGAGGTTCGATTGACGCAGTAATCTAGCGCCAGGGAAACTTCCGCCGCACAACTAGGTTCGATCGCGATTAGATTAGGTATAGCGCCTAGTGCAGAAATATCGCGCACCGATTGATGAGAATGTCCCGGCCCTCCAGGTAACAATCCCGCTAAAGAACCGACATAGATAATCTTGGTCTTTTCGGTCGCGTTATTATAAATTTGTTCGTTGGGTCGCGTGGAAAGGAAACAAGCAAAGGAATGAACGACGGGAAGCAACCCTTTTAATGCCATTCCTCCCGCTTGAGAAACCATATCTTGTTCGGCGATACCGCATTCAAAAAAACGTTCGGGATATTTTTCCTCAAAAGGAATCAATCCGCAATCGAGAACTAAATCTGCATCGAGAACTACCAAATTAGAATTGCGATCGCCTTGTTCGATTAATGCCTGAGAATAAGCGGGAATCAATCTTTCGAGTCCTTCTGGGATGACTCGTTCTGGTGCTATTCTAGTTTCTAATACTAAAGATTCTAATCCCTGTTGTTTGAGTATTGTATTCGCCGTGTTAATTAATTCCGCCGCACCTTTAGTATAAGCTTCGTCGTCGGGAGCGCCACTATGGAAGCGATACAACCTTTGGTTGGGTTCCATCGCGGTATGTTCCATAAAAGAAACGCCTTTGCCTTTAATCGTATCGGCAATGACAATTTTAGGGCGATCGGTGACGGTTTTCAATCGTGCCATTACCTCAGACAACGCTTTTAAATCGTGTCCGTCGCAACGCTCGACATACCAGCCAAAAGCAGCCAATTTCTTTTCTAAATTGCCCAAATCGCTGACTTTTTCGACCCAAGTATCGGACTGGATTTTATTATGGTCGATAATAACGATGATTTCATTGAGTCCGTGGTTTACTGTCGATTGCAGAGACTCCCAAAACTGACCCTCTTGTAACTCTCCATCGCCTGTAAGAACGTAAATATGACCGTTTTTACCCAGCAAGCGATTTGCTCTTACCATGCCTTTCGCCTTAGAAATCCCCATCCCCAAAGAGCCAGTGTTACTCTCAATATAAGGCGTTGATACGTCTGGGTGTCCTGGCAATCCATTTAAGCGTCGCAGCGTATGCAGGCGATCGCATTCTAACAATCCCATGCCAATTAAAACTGCATACAAACCTGGAACGTCATGTCCTTTGGATGAGTAATAGATATCTTGCGGTAAGCGCAATTCATTCAAAAACAACCAAGAGACAATATCGAGACTGCTAAAGCTACTGCCAATATGTCCCGAACCCGCTTGTTTAATAGCATATAAAGTATTAAGGCGGCAGCAAGTAGCAAAAAGCGCCGTCTTTGTTTCTGATGCGATATTTAATGTTTTAATGCGATCGAATTCCGATTGAGGGACGAATTGTAAATTTATCATTAGAGATTGCTATAGGTTTATCTCGATCAAACTGGTTTAAAAGTAGACATTGGTATGTTGTCTCTTCTTGCCTTCTTTAAACTTCTCTTCTTTCCGACTTCTGTAGGGGCGAATGACCATTCGCCCCTACAAGCGACTTCTGACTTCCGACTTCAAAAAAAGCCTTTTGCCTTTTTTAAAGGAAGGTGAGAAACATAAGGCAATTTTGCCTCTCCTTGTTGGATTAAGTATTCAACATACCACCAGTCTTTCGCATCGTTAATATCTAACCCTTCATAACCGTGGGTCAAAAATGGCATAACGACATCTCCTGCAATGGTATGACCTTCTAAGACTACCCGACACCAAGCAATTTCTAAACTAGCATTTTGGATATAAACTTCTGGTAGCGCTTGATAAGGCGTACTGTGCCAAGGCGCTTTTCCTTCAGGTTTCTTGGGTAGAGAGGGTTCGTTACCCGTTAATAAGGGTTTCATTATCTCTCCTCGCACCACCCACATTTTTCCTGGATGTTGCTTGCATTTTTCGACCGCACGTAATGAGTCTACCCGATCGCGTTGCGCTTGAAATTCACTCCAAGCTCTTTGAATCGTTTCCGGT
>JALOOL010000307.1 GCA_025454425.1 Hydrococcus sp. Prado102
GCTTATTGAGAACATAAATCAATTTCAACCATTTTATTCTTCTGGGTAAACTAGCTTATTTATTATGAATTAATTTCGGAGAGTGACAGAAGAGGGTTAGTTGTTGCGGTTCCATAAAACTTAATCGGGCGTATGAGTAGCTTTTCTACATTGTTAAAAATCAATGCGATTCCAACAACCTACGTTAGAGGTACTTCTCTTGATAAATTAAATACTGATTTACCGTTAGCCTAAAAATAGTTTATAAGCTTGATTCTGGCTTTCATCCCAATAACGATAGCCGAGTGTATCGAGAAATGCTTGCCATTCTTGCATCTCTTGGGGAGGAACTTGTATTCCTACCACAATGCGTCCGTAATCAGCGCCATTGTTGCGGTAATGAAAGACGCTAATATTCCAATTGGGACTCATACTATTAACAAACTTCATCAACGCGCCAGGACGTTCGGGAAACTCAAAACGATAGAATAGTTCGTGTTGTGCGAGGGGAGAACGTCCGCCAACCATATGACGCAAATGCAATTTAGTTAGTTCGTCATCGGTTAGATCTAGGGTTTTGAAACCGTAATTTTCAAACGTTTGAGCGAGTTGTTTGGCATCGGCGCGGTTTTCAATTTGTACCCCGACAAAAATATGTGCTTCTTTTTCATCGGCGATGCGGTAGCTAAATTCAGTTAGATTGCGCTTGCCCAAACACTCGCAGAACTTGCACAAACTTCCTGGTTCTTCGGGGATGGTTACTGCAAAGATAGCTTCGCGGCGTTCGCCAAATTCTGCCCGTTCTGCCACAAAACGAAGGCGATCGAAGTTCATATTAGCACCGCAGGCAACGGCAATTAAAGTTTGTCCTTCAATTTGTTCTCGTTCGACATATGCTTTTGCCCCCGCGATCGCAAGTGCCCCCGCAGGTTCTAAAATCGATCGCGTATCCTCAAATACGTCTTTAATTGCCGCGCAAGTCGCATCGGTATCGACCAAAATAATGTCATCGACGTATTGCTGGCACAACCAAAAGGTTTCTTCTCCTACTTCCCTGACCGCTACTCCATCTGCAAATAAACCCACTTGGGGCAAACGTACTCGTTTCCCTGCTTTAAGCGATTGATACATCGCATCGGCATCGACGGGTTCAACGCCAATAATCTTGATTTCGGGACGCAATCGCTTGATATACGCTGCAATTCCAGAAATTAATCCGCCTCCTCCAATTGCAACAAAAATTGCTTCGATAGGTTTTTGATATTGCCGCAAAATCTCCATTCCTATCGTTCCCTGTCCGGCAATAACATGAGGATCGTCAAAGGGATGAATAAATGTTAAACCTTTTTCTGCTTCAAGCTGACGGGCATGAGCATAAGCATCGTCATAAGTATCCCCATACAATAAAACCTCTCCCCCACGGGCTTTTACAGCATCTATTTTCACTTGGGGAGTGGTAACGGGCATGACGATAATTGCTTGCGTTCTTAATTTACTGGCAGCGAGGGCAACGCCTTGGGCATGATTTCCCGCCGATGCAGCAATTACGCCTTTTGTCAATAGCTCTGGCGGTAATTGTGCCATTTTGTTGTAAGCACCGCGCAACTTAAAAGAAAATACCGACTGCATATCCTCTCGTTTGAGCAGAAGTTGATTATTGAGCCGTGCGGAGAGATAGGGAGCGTATTCTAGAGGCGTTTCTTGTGCAACATCGTAGACGCGAGCAGTCAGGATTTGTACCAAGTAGTCGCAAAACATGGGGTTAAACGGGTTAGCAAGTGCCAGATGAAGATTAATTTTACGGCACTTATGTCAGCTAGATCTCATCTAGTCATAACCCATATTTAAATCTTGTGCTTGTGCAGCTAGTTCGTCGAGGGTTTTCATGCGTGCATTATCGATCTGCTCTTTGTAGCTCGTCAAATCCTTGAAGCTGATGCGCCTATGTCGTCTAACTTTATGATAGGGAATTTCTCCAGCTTCTAGTAGTTTAATCAAATAAGAACGCGAGACGTTGAGTATTTCAGCGGCTTCTTGCGTAGTAAGCTCTGTGTGAATGGGTATCAAAGCAATAACATTTCCTTGTACTATTTGGGTCAATAGACCTCTTGCAAAAGTCTTAAGAATTGACGCTTTCTCATTTTGGATTTTGGATGAAAGGATTTTGGATTGAGGAATTTTAGATTTATGCAAGAGGTCTAATATAACGAGTCTATTCGATCGATAAACGCCAATTTGTCTGTAGTGCGAGCTTCTAGCTCGTGCAAGCAGTGAGCTTTGCACTACAATATTCATGATTGATTTAAACTTGCTATATTCAAAAGATTATTAATAGTTATTGTCGCAACGATCGCGCCATCAAATTCGATAACTTATAAACAATCCTTGCGCCTACATTACCATCCCACTCAGCATCGCCAACTTCGCAGAGATCGAAACCAATAATTTTGCGATCGCTCTTTACCAATTCTCGAAACAAACAAAATGCCTGCTCTAATTCTAATCCTCCAGGAACGGGCGTTCCAGTATGAGGACAGAGTTTAGGGTCTAAACCATCGACATCAAAACTAATATGAACGTATTCGGGTAAATGAGAAATCATTTCTCGACATAATTGTATCCAAGTCGTTCCCGAATAAAGCTTTTCTTGAATGACTGTATCGTAATAAGCAATGATGCGATCGCGCGATGTCTCGATTATTTCTACTTCATCATGACAAATATCGCGCAAACCTACTTGTACTAACTTAGAAATTTGCGGAATTTTCATCGCATTGAACATGATAGAAGCATGGGAAAACTCAAACCCCTCATAAGCATCGCGTAAATCTGCATGGGCATCGATATGTAAAATGCCATAATTTGGATATTTAGTAGCTAATGCTTGAAAATATCCTAACGGCGAACTGTGATCGCCACCAATAACGGCGACTCGTTTTCCTTCATTTAGCGCTTTTTGACACTTCTCAAACAACCATCGATTGACTTGTTGGCAAGCACTATTAATTTCTGTCAGGATGGGAGTTAAATCGGGCGTATCTGTAAGTTGTTTGCCTTGTTCGAGGCGATCGATAATTTGGGCGGATTTGGCGCGATAATATCGATTCTTTTCGATAATATCCTGCGGAATTTGGGCCATAAAAATTCCTTGTTTCCATCCATCCCGATTGTCGAGATCGAACAAATCGAGTTGCGGCGACGCATTTAAAACCTGCTGCGGGCCATTCGCCGTCCCTGCACCATAGGATACAGTCACTTCCCACGGTACGCCAAATACGATTAAATTTGCCGATTCGTAGTCGAATGGTAATCCAAAAAGGTTGCCGTTGAGTTGACCGACACTGCTGGGATTGTAGTCTGATAGATTACTCATTTATGATTAGAAAATATGAGAGATAATTTGTCACTTTTTCTTAATTTTAAAGATTTGTTATCCAAGAACACCAAAATTTCACCTCGATTATAATAATCCTGCAATTAGGCAACGCAAGAATACAATCCATGTTCCAACCTTAAATGCCGTTAGGCGTTGATTTGATTTACGAAGATGACTAACAGCGACTCAAACAGACTAGACAGAATTGAAGCGATTCTTGAAGCGATCGCCGCTCGCGCTGAAGAATACAATAACCGAATTGATTCTAACGCTCGTGCCATAGAAGCACTAGTTAACGAACAGAGAGAATCCGAACAACGTGCCAAGCTCGATCGCGAACGACTTTATGGAGCAATGGCAGAACTAGCGACAGCACAAGCTAATTTAGCTTCGACACAAGCAAGTTTTTATGGACGACTAACAGAACAAGACGAGTTAATCCGAACGCTTTCGCGTCGTCAAGGAGAGATTGTTCAAATTTTAAAAATATTAGGAGAAAACCGATGAAATTTTTTTTGCGATCGCGATTTCCAATCTAGCTAGATAAGAAATATGCAATTTAACTCGATGTTACGTCATAGCTGCCTTCTTTCTAACGGTGATAGTTCGCTCCTATCTTGGGATAGATGCTCATTTCGTCCGACTTAGCGATTCTTAATAAAGAAAGCTTATTCAAAGCGACAGGGTAACATTTCATGCAGTTAAAACCAATCGATCGCCAGGTTGTTGTAGTCGCTGGCGCATCTAGTGGAATTGGGCGCGAGACAGCCCTCCAATTTGCCAAACGAGGAGCCAAGTTAGTTGTTTCCGGTCGCAGCGAATCGAAACTTGCATCGCTGGTAGATGAAATTCGCAGTTTTGCAGGCGAAGTCGTATCGGTCATCGGTGACGTAGCCATATTCGAGCAAGTAAACGCGATCGCCGATAAAGCCATAGAAACATATGGAAGGCTGGATACGTGGGTTCACGTCCCCGCTACCGCCATCTTTGCGACCTTCGAGCAAACCTCTCCAGAGGAGTTTAAGCGCATCATTGATGTCAACTTGATGGGACAGGTATACGGCGCAATGGCAGCGCTGCCCCATTTGCGCAGAGAAGGACAAGGAGCCTTGATTCACATCTCCTCTATCGAAGGAAGGCGATCGCTCCCGCTACAAAGCGCCTATTCCGCTGCCAAGCACGGAATCGAGGGATTTACAGAGTCGCTGCGAGTCGAGTTGCAGCACGAAAAAATTCCCATCAGCGTAACGAGTATCAAACCAGCAGTCATCAACACGCCATTCTGGAACAATGCCCGGACGCGACTCGGCGTTAAGCCAGCCGGGATACCGCCCTACTACGACCCCAGATTGGTCGTCGATGCCATCCTCTATACAGCTACCCATCCCACCCGCGACTTTCTTGTCGGCGATGCAGCCAGAGCAATAGACTTATTACAGAGAACGTCCCCCGCACTCCTCGATGCTTTATTAGTGCGCGTCGGCTTTCCACTCCAAAAATCAGACGAACCCAAGGCTGAGGGCGAGGCAAATAATCTCTACGAACCCGTTCCCGAACAAACCAGAGTAGACGGAGATTTCAGCCAGCAAGTCGTACCGAGTCTTTTGGATTGGGTGGATAAAAATCCCGTTTTAAAGTGGGGAGCAGTTGCTAGTGTAGCTGCTTTGGGCTTGCTGGCAATGCAAGCCTTACAAGACGGTGAGCTACTGTGACGACAATAATTGAAACTCGCTCAGTCGAGTTTGACGGTTTATCAATTCAATACTTTCAAGCAGGTCAAGATGGCTTCCCCATAGTACTGCTTCACGGAACGGGAGAAAGCGCGATCGATTGGTCTTGGGTGATGCCTTCTTTAGGAGATAGCTATCGCGTTTACGCGCCAGACCTGCCTGGAAGCGGCGATAGTAGCAAACCCGCCCGCGACTATTCCCTAGAATTTTATACTCAGTTTGCCGTTAATTTCTTAGATGCACTGGGAATAGAACAAGCGGTGCTGGTAGGGAACTCTCTGGGGGGATTAATCTCCTTGCGGGTTGCCTTATCTCGTCCCGAACGAGTTGTCGCTTTAGCATTAGTCGATAGCAGCGGACTTGGAGAAACCGTTAACCCAGCCCTATCGCATTTGACCGTGCCTTGGTACGGAGAAGTAGCGATCGCGAGCGTCAAAACGCCTTTTGGTGCTAGCTTTCGGGCACGATCGCGATCGCTTTTACTGTTTGCTAACCCTACCAAAGTTCCTCCAATTTGGTATGCCGAACAGGAACGTCTAACGCAAATGCCTGGATTTCTCGAAGCGGTCTTATCTTCGCTACGCGCTCAAGTAACTCCTTTTGCACAACGCGCGCCAATGCTAGATGCACTTCCTCAATTACAGATGCCTACGCTGGTTGTGTGGGGGGCAAATGACGCGATTTTGCCACAAGTACAAGCTCATGCTGCTGTCAAACGGCTACGGCAAGGATATTTGGTAATTATCCCCAATTGCGGTCACGTCGTGCCAGTCGAACGTCCCGAAGCATTAACGGCTGCCTTGCAGGAATTTTTGGCGAAAGTATCCTATTCTGTTTTTTCATCAATGAATATTTGACTTTCTTTTAAGCGGTTTTGAAAAAGCGAATAATTTCTCTAGCATGGTTGAGAAATTGACTGTCTTCTGTTAGCTGTGCGATCGCACTTCTAGCTTCTTGCGATAATTGTTCGTGTTCGACTTGATTTTTAGCTTGCAATTGCTCTAATAAGGCTCGCAGGCGGTTTAACTCTTGTCTGGTTTCTTGCGATTCTCGCTGTTGTTGAGCTACTAAAGAATGAGGATTTTCTAGATCGAGTTTTTCTTCAATTAGTTTAATATTAGTTTCTAAATTGCCAACGCGATCGCGCAATTCCAAAACATCTTCGCGAGGATATTTTATCTGTTGGCGAATCATCGATAGTCGTACGGCAATATACTGATAAGCGCGAATGGCAGGACGCAAAATAGTTAATAATAAAGTGGCTCCCGAACTGACATAACCAACCGCACTAATTCCCGCAGCAGCAAGAAAGTAAAGAACAATTGCCGAGATAACATGAAGCGCGATCGCAAGTAAAATTCCCCAACGAGAAACTTGTTTGACATAATTAAGTTGTTTTTCATCAATAGTAATTCTTTTTTCTTGAGAAATTGCTGCTTCGGCGAGGACTTCTTGCGCGTCAAAATAGATATTCCAAGGCACGGTAACAATCGCTAACAACCACCAAAAACTTGCAATTCCAATTAACCAATCGACGAGGTTTCCCGACGGAATTTGCAACCAATGCAAAATACCAAAAGCGAGTAACATTAAAAAACCAAAACCAATACTAAAGCCAAAATAGCTAAAATACATACTCGCTCTCCCTTGTTGAATTTCCTATCTCAATCGTGAGCGAGATTTTTATCGTTTGACTAATAATTGTGACGGTTTATCGATTAGCACAAAAAAAAGGCGAGTAATAACTCGCCTCACCAATTCAATCAAATTGTTTTAACTTACGGCAGAAGATTAACCAATGTTAACTTTAACAACTTTGTTCTTTTCTTCTTCGGCTTTTGGCAGTGTCAGATTAAGAATTCCATTTTGATATTGAGCCGTTACATTGGTATTTTCAACGCGGACGGGTAATGGAATGACGCGATGGAATCTTCCATAACGAAATTCTGTACGAGTTACGCCGCCTTCTTCGGTTTTGGTTTCAGATTTACGCTCGCCGTTAATGCTAACTGAATCAGCAGTGACTTCGATGTTAATATCTTTAGCATCCAAACCTGGAACTTCAAGTTTTAGATGAATTGCATCATCAGCTTCTGTCATTTCTGCTGCGGGTATATGAGCGAGTCCTTCTCTTTCACCATTACTAATTGTTGTAGGTGATAAAGAATTAAACAAACGATTCATTTCTCTTTGTAAGGTTTCGACTTCTCGGAAAGGTTCCCAACGAATAAGAGACATAATACTTACCTCCGATTTTGAGGGTTTCATCAAAGGTTAAAAGAATTAAAGGAGTTAGTTTTGAATTGATTTACTATCTACCTTCAACTATTAGAATAGTCTATCGAAGCGATCGCGCTGGTTTTGTGTACTGGTTGTGGGAGAATTACCGTACTAAATTGAATTGTCGGGAGTACTGGATACAGCGGCTATAAATTCTTAAAGTTGCGCTTCTGAGACGATAGGTTCGTTAAGTACGGGAAAAGCGACGGAATTTGCGATGAAACATTCGTCGTGTGCTTGGTGGTGAAATGCGATCGCGCTTTCTAAATCGTTGCCAGCTTCGATAATAACCTTTGGGTGCAATAATACTTCCGTCATTTGCATTTTACCGTCCTTATAAGTCATTTTTCCCACAGCTTCATCGGAATAATCGATAACTCTAATGCCAGCACGAGCGCAAATTGCCAGATAGCTTAACATATGGCAGGCAGATAGAGCAATAACTAGTAAATCTTCTGGATTGTATAAATTGCGATCGCCCCGAAAACTTGGATCGGCAGAACCCACCAAAAGCGGTTTCCCTTCTATCTTAGCGGTGTACTCGCGAGAATAGGACTGATAGGACGAGGTTGTTCCTTGACTTGCTCCCGTCCAGACGGTTGAAACGCGATAAATATGTTCTTTAGCCATGATTTTATTTTAGCGGCTTGGCTGTCGTTGAAAGTATGCACTTGGCAATGCGATCGCCGTTTACAAAACTTAACGCTTTACCTGTGCATAAAAGTTCAAATAGCCTCCTAAGTTAAAAGTAAGAACAAGAAATCCTCCCATAAAATTTATCCTTCTCTTTTTCTTCTGTAACTTCTCCACTGACAGCGAGGTTATTATGCGCAAGTTTCAACGTCTTACCACTAGTTTTTTAGTCACAATTGGTTTAGTTGGATGGCAAACCTTAATCGCACCTAAAATAGAAGTGTTAGCCAATCCAGTTAATGTTTCTGAAGTTTCAATAGCTACTTATCAAAATAACATTCAACAAAAAGCCGAAGCTTTTGTGGATGCTTTATCTGAAAAACAATTTGATAAGGCGACTAAAGATTTAAATAGAGATATGAAGCAAGAATGGTCGTCTATTAATGCCCAACAATATTGGCAAGACCTTCAGAAATCTACTGGTAAATTTGAAAAACGAGTTAAATCGACTGTCGATGATAATTTAGTGTTAGTGACGATTCAATTCGATAAAGTTACTGAAGATCTATTTGTGATTTTTGATTTGCAAGGAAATATTGTTGGCGTAGATTTTCCTGCGATTTAAATAAACAAGGAAATGTTTACTCTATAGTCAGTTCGACTAAGAGTCGTACAAACTACCATCTTTATGAGTGAATATCCAAGTCCCAGAATCATCTACAGCTATTAAGTTATCATCGGGGTAATCGACTGTATCTTGGGAAGTGCGATCGCCATTTATAGGCTAATAAGTGACTAGGCAAAATTAATTTTGCCTAGTCACTTATAATAATAATTAGAGATTGTGTCTGGACATTTGTCTAGAAAAAAACTCATGACAGCGATAACAACACCAAATCCACTACAAATCCGCACTCAACTTGGACTATCTCAAGAACACATGGCGCGGGTACTACACGTCAGCGCTAAAACTTTGTGGCGGTGGGAAAATACTAAAACGACTCTTAACCCTGAAGCTATTCGACATCTGACTAAACTTAAAAAAATTGCTGAAATCGCTCAGAAAGTTTACACCAATGAAGGGATTGAAGCCTTTTTAACTACTCCAATGGACGTTTTTGAGGGGCGCACGGCTTATGACATGATGAGTATTGGTGCAGAAGATCGAGTAATTGCTGCCTTAGCTGCTGATTATGAAGGGCTGGGTTACTAAGTGACGCTTCAAAACTTCATTCAACCTTGGACGGGAGAGGGATTTCGGCATCTTCCAGATGGAAACTACGATGTTTATGATTTCAGCTATGCAGGTTTGGCAAGCAATAATCGATGGAATGTTCTAGGAGAACCAACATTGTATCTAGCGAGTGGGTTAGATGTAGCTGCTGGTGAATGGTCGCGGCATTTTCAATTCGACCGTCCCAAGCAACTTGCTGCTAAGAGCAAAAAAAGAAAGGTTTATTGTTTTGAAGTAAAGCTAACTTATACCCTTGAC
>JALOOL010000308.1 GCA_025454425.1 Hydrococcus sp. Prado102
TTGGACGGCAGTTGCTCCACTTGGGGAGACCCCAAGACCGCACTGCCTCCGTTTCCCGTCGAGTCGAAACTGCCGAACCCGAAGGGGATTTTGGATTGAGGGATTTTAGATTTATGCAAGAGGTCTAATATTTACTATGAACTTCTGAACTTCTGTAAAGACGCGTTCCCTGAAAGGGTTCCCGTAGGGTAATTTCGCGTCTCTACTTTGAACTATGAACTTTGAACTCTAATCGCTGATTACTCTACTATGCTGCTTCTAAGGGAGCCATCGTTAAACCTTCGCGTTTTAACTGTTGGTGGTAAAACTCGGCTTGTTCTTGAGGCCCTACCCAGACGATCGCCTGTCCTTCAAAATGAACTTGGTTGGTTAGATCCCAGGCGCGATCGCTCGTCATTCCTGGAATATACTTCATCAAACACTTTGCTACGTGTTCAAAGGTGTTGAAATCGTCATTGAGAACGATCACTTTGTAGTTGGGATAGGGTTTTTGAACGGTTTGACTGGATTTTTCTGGCGCTACGGTAGGGGCGGTAGTCATTGCTTTTATGGCTGCTGACACTCTCGCGTTTATAAGTCAGTTTACCGAAAAATAGAAACTCTTACCCTCAAATTTTAATTTTTTAACGAGACTTCAAAAACGCAACTCAAAAATCGTACTATTTGCTACAAAGTAATTTAACAAAATTTAACAATTATTTTGATAAAGCGCGATCGCGCGCAATCAGTTATCGCAACCAAAAATAAAGAAATAAAGCGGAATTTAAACGTCTGCAATTTTGTAAATTGGAAAAAACCCCGTGGAAATACCTATCTTTAGGTAAATAAAAACACAAAAAAATCCGTATATTCACCGATCCTTAGATAGATATCAATGTGTATATAATGTTTTCCGTAAATGATTAAGCCTTAAAGATTCTAAGAAAAGTTATTAAAACTTTTTAATGGTTTGTGAGGAGTAAAAACTAATATATGAATAAAAAATTAATGCCTTCCCTGCGTAAGGTAGGGAGGACGTTTGCGATCGCGTCAATACTTGCTAGTAGCGGAACCCTACAGCTTGCCGTTCCCTTGCTAGCGCAAACGACACCGCCCACTACGGGAGGTGCGACAATTACCAACCGAGCCACTGCAACCTACGAAGATCCAACGGGTCAAGGTCTTACTACCACATCGAATACCGTCACCGTGACCGTAGCAGAAGTTGCAGGTATTACAGTCGAAGGCGTACTAGTCAACGACATCAATGGCGGTAGTATTTCCACTGGCGATACATTAAGCTACATCTTCGACGTGACAAACGTTGGTAACGATCTAACCAACGTTTTCATTCCTGGGGTGAATAACGTCTTCACCGAAGGATTTGATGCAAACCAAGTAGTAATCGATATAGATGCCAATGGCGATGGCACGTTCGAGCAAACTAACGTTGTGGTTCCTGCTACGGGTCTAACAACAACAACGCCCCTTTCTCCAGACGGCGTAATTAGAGTAAGAGTTATAGGTACAGTAACGGCAACAACTCCTAACGCACCCGTAACAGTTCGTTTGGGGAATACCGTTCCGCCAGGGCCTCAAAACGCACAAAATATTGCCAGCAATGGCGGAGTTGATGCAGTACGAACAGTTGATGTTACGACTGTAACTCCTGGCGAAGTTGCCGGGTCGCCTTCTAACGGCGAACGAGAAGCCGCCGCTACGCAAACGGTTAGTCTAGGAACAGCATCTCTACGAAGAGCCTTAGCCGAAGTTCTGAAGACAAGCCTCGGCGTTGCTCCAGGTCAAGCCAACCTTCTTACAGACGATGAAATTACTTATCGCTTAGATTTAAACGTTGAAAATACGTCTCCTAGCGCCCAATTCACGCCAGGAATTTTAGAAGGCACTACTCTTAACGTCAATGGAGCCACAACACCACCGCGCATTTTAGTCTCGGATGCCATTCCAGCAGGGACAGTACTCGATCGCACCTTTACCCCAGCACTGCCTCCAGGGTGGGATGTAGTTTACAGTACGACACCGATCGACCAACCGACAGATACTGCCCTAACTGCTGCGTGGACGACTAACCTCGCTGCAATTCCTGTTGGCACGAGAATTACTCGCGTTGGTTTCATCTTCACCGGAACGCTTGCGCCTGGAACGACGACGGCTAATACAGCTAATGGTTTCCAATTTAGAGTTATCACGAGCGGTTTAACTGCCCCAGGTCAAATCGCTAACATTGCCCAAGCTTTCGGACAAACACAAGGCGATACAACTAATGGAATCGTCTATGACGAATCCGGCGACCAAAACCCCAACAACTTCAACGATGATGATAGTCCCAGAGATCCTAACGGTTTGGGCGGCCCGATTAGTAGTGGCATAGCTAACCCCGATACTCAAGGAGTCGATCCTAACAACAACAACACGGGTCAAGGTCCTGGTGGGGAAGACAACACAGTCAATATTGGCATTACGCCAGTGGGCGGCATTCTCAACGGGCCGAACAATCAACCAGGGGCAACCGGAACCGATGGAACCAACCAAACGGATTTTACCAATCGCACAGTTCCGCTTCCACCAGGAACGACAGATCCGTTCGACCCGCCTGCGATCGCATTCACCAATACAGTTAACAATCCTGGCACCGGTCGATTAGACAACGTGGTTATCAGACCCATCGGCCCGGTACAGGCAGATTTTGTCTCAGACAACACAGCTGGAAACCAAACCGATCCCAATACTGGATTCGGGCCTCTAACTGGTGCTAACGCGCTGCCCAACGATACGCAAGTTATCATTACCCAGGGCAACCGGACAGCAACTTACAATTACGCTAATGGTACTTACACGTTAGTTGCTAGTACGACTGGCGGTACTGCCGATACAACCCCCACGGCTATTAGAATCTCGATACCTGCGGGAACGGCTCCAGACTATGCGGTAAGTGTCAATCTACCGGATGGAACTCCTCAGACGCAAGGGTTCCCCATCCCGATCGTCTCATTTGTAGACCAAGATAATGATGGTAACTTCGATCGCTCTCAAACAACTCCCAACGTCGAGCCGATCTTTAACTTAACGGTCGATCGCGTCTACACTGGCTACGTCAGACTGGTCAAGACAGTCCGAATCTTAGCCGCCGATGGGACTACAGTCATCCAAGACTTTACCCCGAATCCAACGGTAAACGCCACTTCCGGTCAATTCCTGGTCTACCGAATTGCCTACACCAATATTTCTACGCCACCGTCTAATAACATCAGTGGAAGCGTCCTGCTCAATGCCAACGACTTTGCTCTCGATGAAAATGGTGCAGTTCTCCCGAACAACTGGGCGACGACTACGACTCACCAGATTGGCACGGTTGCATCGCAAGGGACAGTGCAGTTCTTCAACGGGGCTACTCCTTTAGGAGCGACCGACCCGGCATCGGGATCGCCAGTAACGCGCTATATCCATAGGCTTGGCACTAACCCCTTAACCCCAGGCGAAACAGGAACTTTTACATTCCGACGACGAGTTAATTAAATTCTACGGATAGAAATTTGAGGTGAAAGTCATGAAACGGTTGTCTGTTCTTGGTTTAGGTCTAATTGCACTAACAGCATCGGTAGCTGTTGCTAGCGATGCACCCATATTCAAAAACCTGCGCGATGCAGGAGGCGAGTTGGTGCAAAATATACAAGGTCAAACGCCAGCAAATCCATCGCAACAGCCCCAACAACAACAATCTTTAGTTGAGTTAGAATTGGCGGCTCAAAAACAAGTCGTTACAAAAGACAGCGAAGGCAAGCCCCAAACTACTTGGCAGCCTTTGGCTCAAAGCAGTACCGTCGTTCAACCAGGCGATGTTATGCGCTATGTAGTAACGAGCAAAAACATCAGCGATCGCCCAGTCAGCAATTTGGTCGTTACGCAACCCATTCCCCAACAAACACTGTACGTTCTTAACTCAGCTACTCTCGGCATCGCTGGCAATGTCGAAGTGAACTACAGCATCGATGGCGGCAAAACCTTCGTCGCTCAACCAACGATTCAAGTTAAGCAACCAGATGGGAAGGTCGAAACCCGTCCGGCTCCAGCCGAAACCTATACCCACGTTCGCTGGAAGTTCCCCGAAGCGCTCAATCCTTCCGTTGCTCTCAATAGCAGCTATCAGGTTAGGGTTCGCTAACTCTTTTTCAATTATCACTCATCAGTTATCAGCGATCGGTGATAGAGGGCAGAGGGCTTTTTCAGTAATCAGTAATTAGTTATTGGATGAAAGGATTATTCTTCAAAAGTCTTCTTGTTTTTTAATTACGAATTACGAATTAGCCTTGTCCCCATTGTCGAACGAAGGAAGCTTCGCAATTTGTTGCAAGTTCACTGAAAACTCATAACTGATGATTAAGGATCGAAAACGTTTGTGAGGAGTAACAATTCAAAACTGCATTGGATTAATTGGACTACCAGTTTGAGATGTCTTGGCAACCAACTGGTAGCGACTGTCATTGCAGCTAATAGCATTTTAGGGATACTAGAACCCGTTCAAGCTCAGCCACAATCCCAGCAGTGCCCAGTCCCCACTAGTGCGATTAACAATCGAGCAAATTCTAGCTACCGCACCTCATCTGGTACGGGAAACAATTTAGCAGCAGCTAGTACGAGCAGGAACGAAGCGAATTCCACTCAAGTACAAACGACTTCCAACCAAGTCAACCTAAGTGAGGTAGCTGGGGAACGCTTTTTGCAAATTGCAAGCGCGGGCGTCAGGGACGAGCAAAACAATGTAGTTGCAGGCTCGGCGTTTGGCTCGGTTGTCGATGAATTTGTAGCCGTCGGACTCACCGAAACAGAAGCCAGAACAGCCGCGATCGCGATCGCAACAACAGCAAGTAACCTACCCGAAGATGCGACCCTCGATCTCATTGTAAATCGAGCCAGAGAAAACCTAATCGCAGCCGTTCCCGCTAAAAAAGATATTCTTGAAAATCAGTTCGCTCAACAAGACAACCAATTTGCGCGTAACTTAGTTACCGAACTATTTGAAAGTATCTTAACTCCAGTAGGTTTAACGACAACCGAAGCCAGACGAGCGACTCAATCCGCCTTATCCGTACTGCTGAATTCCGGTGAAAGACCGATAAATCGACAAACCCTAGAAGCCGCTTTTCAAGAAGCCGCATCAGCGGTTCCCGCCAAATCTTCTCTCATCAGACAAACCTTTAATACTTTCTTTAACAATAGTCAAAATCTTGAATCGGACGCGAACGCCGGAGATGTTCTCAACTTTGATTTTCTCTTGACGAATATAGGAACGACTGCAATTACTCGGCGAGTTGTTAATAAAGACAATCCTAATACTGTCTTAGCTAACGTCGTTATCGGGCCCCAACGACAGGTCAGACTGACCGTAGCCGTGAGGATAGAAAACATTCCCGATACAGGCGCTTCGGTAGGAGTTCGCCTCAACAAAAACGAGCCAACCTTACAAATCGAACTAACGGGTTCGGGCGCGATCGCACTTCCAATCACGACAGCCCCAGCAAGTCCCATTACCGAGTGTCCGACTCCAGGCCCGCCATCAATCGAACAAATTGTGGTTATCGTTTCTCCTACGCCCGGACGACCGCCTTTGGTCGATCCGCTCGGACGGATAACTGGTTGCGCTGGAGAGCTTCTACCCGACTATCAAGGCTTTAGCGTAGGACTGTACGAACCCGACCCTAACGACTCCACTGGCGGAGTTAGAAGAGAGGTCAAGCTAACGCCGACAGGTACTGGAACCCAGTTTGAAGGAATCGAACCCAATATAGAAAATAGCAATCCCTTTTTCCTAACTACAGGAGAACGGGGACAATATAGCTTCCTGCTCGATGTTAACAAGGGACAACTCGATTCAGGAGATACCTACATATTAATTGTCAACCCGCCCGATGATTCTATCTTCAGCGAACGCCGCATCCGCATCAAAATCGAGTCTCGTGATGGCGATCTCGTTACTTATGAGGCTACTTCACTCGATGGACGACCGATAAGCGCGACTAACGATGAAACCACAGTCGAGCAAACGATCCGCATTACCGATGCCAATCGTATCGGTTTAGTTTTAGCTGTCTTAAATTTCAACACCAGCGTTTGTCAGGCGCAAGAAATACAAATTACCAAAACAGCCGATCGCGCGGCGGCAGAACCGGGCGATACCGTTATTTATCGCCTCATCATCCGCAACCTGTCCGATTCTCCTGTCAATAACATTGTCGTTACTGACGAGCTTCCCTTGGGATTCCAGCTAAGAGAGGATTCAGTCAGGGGAGAACTAAACGACGAACGAGTGGCGATCGCGGTTTCTGGGAGTTCTGAAGTTACTTTTAGCACCTCTGGCGTAACGATTCCCCCCAGAGAAGACTTAACCATAGCTTATGCCGTCGTCCTAACGCCCGATTCGCTTAGAGGTAGCGGCGAAAACTCCGCGATCGTTCAAGGACAGCGCGCCCAACCTCCTTTAAATGTTATCCGAGACGGGCCTGCCCTATTTAGAATGCAAATTCGCCCTGGACTTCTCACCAATAGCGGCACGATTATCGGGCGCGTCTTTGAAGACAAAAATTTTGACGGAGAACAGCAATCGGGAGAACCAGGTATTCCCAATGCCGTCGTCTTTTTGGACGATGGAACCCGCATCGTCACTGATGAGAACGGGTTGTTTTCAGTTGCTAATGTTTTGCCGGGATATCGAACGGGAGTTATCGATCTGAGCAGTCTTCCAGGATATACTCTCGCTCCTAATCTCTATTTTAAAGAACGCAATAGTCAATCGCGTCTGGTGCGTCTATCACCAGGCGGCATGGCCCGCATGAACTTTGCCGTTACGCCAGCTTTTCGGGAGGAGGAGAAATGAAAAGCGAACGTACTTCTTTAAATAGTTAGCGCTTCGTTCTGAAAGGAAGACTTCAACTCTTATTCGAGTTGTGATTAGACGTTTATATCGTTCGCCCCTACCACAGAAATTGGAAGCGATGTTGAAGCTGAATCTTCTGTTAATATCCCAACACCTGAAACAGTACCAAGCAATCTGTCTCCTGCTACGGTTGAACCCACTCCTAGTAATCCTTCAACCAACGAACCAAATCTGAATAATCCTTCACCTAGCGAGCAAGATGGTCGTACTACTCCCCCCAACTCCCCAACTCCCCAACCCCCCCAATCTCCTGAAACGCCACCAGCGCCGGGAGAGATGAGAGTTATAGCGCCGAGCGACGGCGCGATCGCAGATGGATTGGCAACGGCTGTCGTGCTGCAATTTGCGGGCGGTTCTGAGGTAGAACTCTCAGTCAACGGAGAAGCCGTCGATCCAGGTTTGGTAGGGCGCACCGAAACCAATAGCAAGACCAATACGATTACGCAGACATGGTACGGCGTACCCTTAAAAGAAGGTGAAAATACCTTAACTGCCAAGGCGACGACTAACGGAGTGGCAGGCAATCCCGTTACCGTCAAGTTCGAGGTTCGGGGAAAACCAACCGAAATAACGGTAGAAACGAAAGAAACTCGCATTCCTGCCGACGGGCGATCCACAGCGACTGTAAGGGGTCAACTGCTAGACAAACAAGGCAATCGTTCTAACCGAAATGTAGTTGTTACCTTGAATGCGAGTGCGGGTGAGTTTGTGGGAGCGGATTACGATCGCGATCGCCCTGGATTTCAAGTACAGACGATTAATGGCGAATATCAAGCTACCCTCAGATCCAGTTTAGAAGCAGAAAAGGTACGCATTCGAGCCACGATTGGAAAGTTAGAAGCTTTTACGCAACTTTCGTTTGAAACCGATTTGCGTCCCCCCATCGCGACGGGGGTTGTCTCTTTCCGACTGGGAGCGAGAGGAACCGATTTTTATCGCTCTTTTGAAGAATTTTTACCTGCGGATGAAGATAATGGCTTTGAATTCGATGTTCGAGCGGCAGCGTTTGCAACCGGAAGAATCGGAGACTGGTTATTTACCGGAGCCATTAACACGGCGCGAGGTCTTAACGACGATGGCGAAGGACGGCAGAGATTATCTAGCGATATTCAGTTTTCCGAGCAAGGTTATCCCGTTTATGGAGATGAATCGACTAGCGAGCGTCTAGCCGAATCAGAAGATAGTCTGTTTTTACGTTTCGAGCGTACTTCGCCCGTAGATAATGCAGGAACGGACTTTTTCATGTGGGGCGACTACGATACGGAAGAATTTGCCCTCGAATCCCAGCAATATAGCGCCCTAACCCGCCAACTGAGCGGATTTAAAGGAAATTTTAATTTAGGGAATTTTCAAATCACAGCGCTCTATAGCGACGATGTAGAAGGCTTTCAACGCGATACGATCGCACCGGATGGGACGAGTGGAATATATTTTCTCTCCCGCCGTTTGGTCGTCCCAGGCAGCGAAAATGTTTTTATCGAGCTAGAAGAGTTAAATCGTCCTGGGACAGTTATTTCTCGCGAATCGCTCGCTCGCAGCACTGACTACGATATCGACTACGATCGCGGTACATTACTCTTTAGATCTCCGATTCTGCGGACGGCGCTTGATAATGATGGGAATGCTCTAGTCCGTCGCATTGTCGTTACCTATCAATTTGAAGGCGAAGGCAATACCAGCGTCTATGGCGGACGAGTACGCTATCATTTCTCGCGAGAAATGGATCGAGAAAGCTGGATTGGGGCGACTTACTGGTGGGAAGACCAGGACGTGCGCGACTTTGAGTTATATGGTTTCGATGCCCTGATTTCCTTGGGTGAAAACGCGAGGCTGATTGCCGAATACGCTCGCTCCTCCAATAGTTCTGAATTTTTGGATGCTGTAAGCGGGTCGGCATACCGCTTAGAACTTGAAGGCGAACTTTTTGAGGATCTTATCGGGAGAGCTTATTTCCGTTCTACCGATGCAGGGTTTAGCAATAATGCCACGACTAGTTTTGTCCCAGGTCAAACCCGTTATGGAGCGCAGGTAATCGGTAGAGTCACCCCGACGACAAATTTACGCTTTCAATTCGATCGCGAAAATAATTTTGGCGATGCTCCTCGTCCCCTAAACGAATTTGGCGATCTAATCAATCCTGGTTTCGAGCCGCTTCCTGGAACAGCAGTCAACAACAGCCTGACTACGATTACCGCTGGCGTTCAGCAAAAAGTTGGCCCGGCTACCTTAGAATTAGATTGGATCTGGCGCGATCGCACCGACAGCCTCACCACCGAACCCCTCGAAAATACTTCGAGTCAATTGCGATCGCGCGTGACGCTTCCCCTCACCGATAGGCTTAGCTTTCAAGCACTCAACGATCTCAACTTAGGCGGCAGCGATTCGCTCTATCCAGGTCGTACCCTAGTCGGACTCGATTGGAGAGTCATGGATGGCATTACCATGCGTCTGACCCAGCAATTCTTCTCTGGCGGTCAATTGGACGGTCGCGCCGTTACTAGTCTCGATCTGATTGGCGATTACGATATCGCAGAAAATACCAGCATTACGGGTCGCTTCTCCGTCCTGGGGGCAGATAGAGGCATGGTGGGACAAGGGGCAATTGGCTTGAATCACAAATGGATCGTTGCGCCTGGTTTAGCCGTCGATTTGGCTTACGAATACGTTTCTGGCGGCGATTATTTCGGTCTGACGGGAACGGGCGTACAATTTGCCCAACCCTACGCCGTGGGAAGTGGGGCTTCTTCTGTGGGAATTTCTGGAGGACACAGCTTTGCAGTTGGGGTTGAATATACCGATAATCCCGATTTTAAAGCCAGCGCCCGTTACGAATATCGAACTTCTTCGGGCGGAAACAGCAGTATTATTACGGCTGGCGTGGCGGGTAAAGTGACTTCAGCACTCACCGCCTTGGCACGTTACGAACAAGCATCTTCGAGCAATCAGTTATTAGAGGCACTCGGCGATACTATCAATCTCAGAGTCGGTTTGGCATATCGCGATCCCGATAACGATCGCTTTAATGCTTTGCTGCGTTACGATTTTAGGCAAAATCCCGCCACCATTCCCGATACCATTCTCTTTGGTAGCGGCACGGGTTATACCGATCATACCTTCGCGATCGAAAGTATTTATGCTCCCGATTGGCAGTGGGAATTGTATAGCAAGTTTGCCTTGCGTAAAAGTACTTCCCAACTTGCAGACGATTTTTCGGGTAGCAGTACGATTTATTTGGGTCAGTTACGCGCTACCTATCGCTTTGCACAGCGATGGGATATTGCAGGCGAAATTCGCGGCATCGCACAATCGGCGGTAGACTTCAATGAAATCGGCTGGGTGGCAGAAGTCGGCTACTATGTAACGCCAGATTTACGCTTGGCTGTAGGTTATAGCTTTGGCGAGGTCAATAGCGATCGCGATTTTAGTGGCAATCGTTCGGCTGGCGGCCCTTATTTAGGCGTTACGGTTAAAATTAACGAGATTTTCCCTGGTTTTGGCTTGCAAGAACTTGCACCCCCACAACAGCAAGAATCTCAAATTGAAGTTTTCAATCCCAAAGAAAGCGAGTTTGAAGAAGACACGGCAGCAGTTCCCATCGCACCTACTAATACCGTTCGAGTTTTTGATGAAGACGAAATTAATGCAATTCTAAATCAATATCTGTCGCCAATAGTTTCTGTTGTTGTCCCAGTCGATATTTCTCGTCTTAACTTAGAGGCAATGGCAAGTATTTATTTACTCGATCTCAATCGAGTTAGTATTGCAAAAAATTATTCAACGCCGTCTTTTGTAGTCATTTCTGCAACGGAAAGCCAACTGCTTAACTGGTATTTCTCGCCTCAACTCGCGATCGACTCGCAACCCGAACAGTATAGTTCAAAGTCGCGCAGCGTTGCGAGTCGATCGCGGCAATCTAAAATTCAAAGTTCAAAATTATTTGATTCTAGTTTTAATACTTCGCTAGCTAATCCTTTTTGGCAAAATTCTGAAGAAATGCAATTTGTCGAACCAAGCGATGAAAATTGGCACATGGAATCGTATAACCTTCAACAAGCTCAATTAATCGATTCCCAAGAGTGGGAAAAGGCAATTCTACAACTCGCTCAATCTTTGGATGCAGGAGGCAAAATGACAGATTTGACAAACAGCAATTACCCAGAGAGTGAGATGCCATGAAGCTAAGAAGATTCTTGAGACAAAAACACAAGCCTAATCTTAAAAATCAATATAAGGTTTTGAAATCTTCTTGCAAGGCGAAAAACTATATTTATACCTTCTGCTTTCTACCTTCTGTGTTCTGCTTTTGCCTTTCACCCGCACAAGCGCAAGAAGAATCATTACCACAATTAAAGATAACTGTCAATAGCGATCGCGACGGTTCCATACAACCCGACAGCGATTTAACGTTGCGAGAAGCGATCGCGCTAGCCAATGGGATGCTATCCCCAACGCAACTAAGTGCAACGGAACGAGTTTTAGTAACGGAATCGAAGGATACGCGCATCGAATTCAACTTGCTACCAGGACAAACAACCATCGTTCTCCTAGAAGAATTACCGCCGTTAGCCCGCGAGGGACTCATTCTCGATGGGACGACGCAACCAGGCTACGATTCGACTCCCTTTGCCCCAAGCAACCTTCCTATCCCCATGCCAATTGTAGCGATCGCGCCCGCTACTGACAAAGAGATTTTGCGGGGTTTAACCATTGTTGCCGATAACATAACAGTGAGGGGTTTGAGTTTGTATGGGTTTGCGTCTCAACATGGGAGAACCGCAACAACGCCTCCCGCCGATATTTTTATTTCTCACCGCCTCCCACCGCCCGATACAAGCCAACAACAACCGCCGGATTGGAACTATCCATTTCGAGAGCGAGATATTCCCCCTCAAGGAATTGCGATCGAAGCCAACTGGATTGGAATTTTACCCGATGGGAGTGCGCCCTCTATGACTTCTGCCTTTGGCGTATCTGTTTTTAACAGTCGAGGAACGACGATTCGGCACAACTGGATCGCCCATCATGACGGTAGCGGCATTATTACATCCGTGCGGTCGGAAAACTTGCAAATACAAGAAAATTTAATCGAAAACAATGGTTTTGAGGGAATGCCCGATGCTATTCGTTTAGAAGGAATTATTGACAAAACGCAAGTTATCGGTAATGAAATTCGCGACAATGCAGGCAGCGCTATTTATTTATTTAAGCCAGAAGGTGCGGCGAAAATACAAGACAATCGCATTAGTAGCAACGGCAAACGTTTTGAAAGAGCCGCCATTTTCCTGATGGGAAGCGGTCACGAACTGAGGAATAATAAGATTCAGGGGCAACCCGGCCCTGGCGTTGTGGTAGCAGCTTTTCCTAAGAGTCGCGGCAATCGGATTCAAGACAATCAGTTTTCTCGCTTAGACGGATTGAGTATCGATCTAATCAGCCAACTCGATGTCAATCCCCAAGCTTATCAAAAAGGCGATGGCGTTAATCCGCCTCACGATAGCTATCAGCGCCGCCGCAAAACTGGAAATTTTAGCATCGAGTCCCCACGCTGGTTGAGTCCCGAATTCATTCTCAGTCCGGTAGATGGAACGATAGAACTAGCTGGCGTAGCAGAACCCAATTCTCAAGTAGATATCTATCGCGTTACCGAAGAAGGAGGAACTCACGGCCCCCTTAATCAAGCGATCGCGACGGTAAAAACCGACGATAAAGGGAAGTTTTCTGTCATTCTCGGCGATTTAAAAGCGGGAGATAGAGTAAGCGCGATCGCGACTCATCCCGAATATGGTACGTCCGAACCTGCTTATAACATTTCGATAAAGGCGATCGATGGGACTGACAAATAAAACTATTCAAAAGACTCTGTAGTGCATTGTCTCTACAGAAATATTGGAAAATGATAAAAGCTAATGAATAATTTATTTAAAAATTGGGGTGCGATCGCGCAACCCTCTCATCAGTCAAAAACTCGGCATTATTATCGCCGCCTCCTTTCTATCGTCGGAGTATTAGTTGCTCCTTGCACAGTTTTCTACAGCTTGCCCGCTTCTGCACAGGTTATTGATAGTTTTACACCGCCGCTTTTTAATACGAAAGCTAAAGGAGATATTCAGATTGTTGGGAATACCTTACTGACGTGTAATCCTAGTGGCACCAGTGGTGCTTCTTGCAGCACTGCCCGCAATAGTTTTACAGGTTCGCCTGCTCCCAGAAACGATACCTATAACATGATTTATGTGGACGTAGATGGCGATCCCACTACTTTTAACTCCAGTACTGCCAATTTCACCCTGCCAGCAGGAGCAACGGTATTGAGAGCATATCTATTTTGGGGAGCAGTTTCTAACAATGCTGCTCGCACCCAAGTTAGCTTTAGAACTCCTACCACAGGCTACAACACAATTAACGGCACTCTTGCTGGTGTTACTAATGCAGGCTTTGGCGCTGGTGGCGGTAGCACTGCCACATTTGATAGCTATCAAGCCTTTGCTGATGTTACAAGCTTAGTGCAGGCAGGGGGCACTGGGACTTATGGAATTGCCAACGTACAAGCAATTACAGGCGGTCCTTCAACTGGGAGTGCGGCTCCTTACGGTGGTTGGTCGTTGGTTATCGTCTATGAAGCGCCTAACGAACAACCTCGCGATCTAAGTGTTTTTGGCGGTCTGGCAAGGGTTCAACAAGCTAATCCCCAAGTCAGTATAGATATTACAGGTTTCAGTACGCCACCCTTTGGGGCTGTCAATGCTCGTGTTGGCGCAGTTGCCTACGATGGCGATGCCACTGGCACGGGAGATAGTATTAACCTTCAAAGAACTAGTAGTCCTTTAAACACGGTTACTCTCACGAATTCTTTAAACCCATCCAATGATTTTTTCAACAGTACCATTACTCGCTTGGGCAGCCACTTGACCGATAAGAATCCTAATTATCGCAATCAACTAGGAGGAGTGGATATTGACATTATTGATAACAACACTGTTTTACAAAATGGAGATACCAGTCTGAGACTCAACTTGACGACTAGCACAGGTGGAGGAGAAACCTACTTCCCAGGAGTTGTTACAACTGCTATCGACCTCTTTGTCCCAGTCGTGGTGCTTGATAAAAACTTTACAGATGTCAATGGTGGAAACGTCGAACCGGGCGATATTTTGGAATATACCATTACAGTTACCAATAATCGCGATGCTAACGGCAATGGCGACCCAGCCAATAACAATGTGCTAACCGATCCAATTCCTACCAATAGCACTTATGTTCCTGGTAGTCTCGTAATAGATGGGGTTGCCAAGACGGATGCGGCGAGCGACGACCAAGCGGAATATGATAGTAGCAAT
>JALOOL010000309.1 GCA_025454425.1 Hydrococcus sp. Prado102
CCGTGGGGCCGCCATGCACCGAGTCGTGCGGGTTGAAGTGATCGCCAGCGGAGCTGCAGTCGCCGTTCGTCACCGGTCGCTCATGAACGTGAAATCCAAAGACAGCCTCGCTACCAAGTAAACATTGCAAGTGGAGTGGGTTCATCCATCATGAGTACTGCGCTTCTAACGTGTCTAGTTGATGAAACAACTTCCAAGACGGCTAAGCGTGCCTGTGTACAGCAAGCCAGTGTTGGGGAAAGTAATGCTAACAGAGTGGCTACAACCCAAAAGCTCTTAGATGGAGCCATAGTAGCTGCTAAATGCTCTATCTCGTCGAGCATCATACCACCTACCTTAACGCGATCGCGCTGGGTATGGCGACTGGCAGGTTCTTACCATCTGTGTCATTCGACTTCGCGACTGATGAAAGAAGCCGCTCGACGCTTTGCTGGAGAAAGACGCTGGAGTTTGGCACAGTGGGCCGCTCAAAAAGCCCGCGAGGAGCGAGATCACGATCGCCTTGCCCTACTCGATCTCCAGTCGATGGGATACGACGCGGAAGCCGTAGTGAAAACACTCCTTCCCCCTGCTGCTAAGGCTTTAGTGAATTACTTTAATCAGAGTGCGCAAGCTTCAGATCCCATTGGTTGTGTTGGCTATTCTTACGCAATGGAACGTCTAGCAACGGGGATTGGAGAGCAGTACATTCAAAAAGTAGAAACCTTACTATCTCCAGAAATTAATGCTACTCGATGTCTGCGCGTTCACAGTGGTGTAGGAGCCGATGCCGAACACGTACAAGAAACAGTTGAGATGGTAGCGAGTCTTAGTGATGAGGAGCGCATTCGCATAGCAAATGCTTGTTATCAAACCGCACTGCTATGTTTTAGTCCGCCTCAAGGAGGTTACATATCTAACCAACAACTTCAACACCTGTTGAAGCCGCTTGAGTTACGCGATCGCCAAACAATTTAAAATTTTAAGGAGAATGTCATCATGATTATCGCAGCTACAGAATTTGAAAGCATCCTTGAAATTTTCAGTGCAATGGAAATTGACTTAGAAAGCATCTTGTTCGAGGAATTCGAGCGAGGCTTATTAAGCGACCTCAACAACGGTTTTTGAGCGATTCTAATTATCTATTAATTAACAGCCCCTAAAGCTTTCAGTGTAGTAATAGTCGCTTGAGTTAATCCTCTAACCCCGATGAGATTCATCCGCTCATAGGGGTTTTCAGCATTAAATGTTTTGAGACAATCACCCGTTTTTAAATTCCAAAGTTTAATTGTCTCGTCTTCGCTGCTACTAGCCAAAATTTGATTGTTGGGACTAAAAGCGACTGACCAAATCCAACCCGTATGTTTTGGTAAAATTTCTAAACATTTGCCCGTGCTAACATCCCACAATCTTACCGTATAGTCTTGACTGCTACTCGCTAGCATCTGGCTATCCGAACTAAAAGCGATTGACTGTAACCAAGCTGCATTAACCGACAAAACTTTTAAGCATTCACCCGTACTGATATCCCATAACTTTAACGTTCCATCTAAACTGGTACTGACTAGCATATTCCCATCCGAACTAAAGGCAACTGCCCAAACCCAATTGTTATGCTTCTCTAAGGTTCTCAAGCACTCGCCGCTGCTAACATCCCATAATTTAATCGTTCGATCCAAAGCACCGCTTGCTAATATTCTCCCTTGAGGATGAAAAGCCACCGACCAAATTGCTGCTCGATGTCCCTGAAAAATTCTCAAAACTTGACCCGTGCCGATATCCCATAGCCTAATGGTTTGGTCTTCACTGCTGCTTGCTACCATTTGTCCGTCAGGACTAAAGGCGACTGACCATACCATTGCTTGATGACCCTGACAAGTTCTTAAAACCTGACCCGTGTTGACATCCCACAATCTTACTGTTTGGTCGTGACTGCCACTTGCTAAGATTTGACCGTTAGGACTAAAATCGACCGACCGAACTGCCGCCCGATGACCCTGAAACGTTCTCAGGATTTGCCCCGTGCTAACATTCCACAGTCTGACGATTCGATCCTGTCCGCCGCTAATCAAAGTTTGTCCGTCGGGACTGAATGCGATCGCAAAGATTTGATTAGTATGTCCCTGGAAAGTTTTCAGGCATTGACCCGTACTAACATTCCATAATTTTACGGTTTGGTCGTAACTGCCACTGGCTAGAAGGTCGCCTTGGGGATGAAAAGCGACTGAAAATATCCAACTAGAATGTCCTTGAAAGGTTTTTAGGCATTGACCCGTGCCGACATTCCACAACTTGACCGTTCGATCGTGACTGCCACTGACGAGGAGGTTGCCTTGGGGATTGAAGGCTACTGAAAAGACTTGATTGCTATGACCCTGAAAGGTTTTTAAGCATTGTCCCGTGCTAACTTCCCATAATTTAACTGTATAGTCTTCACTGCTGCTGACCAGTTTCTGACCGTCGGGACTAAACGCGATCGCGCGGATGGGATTAGAATGTCCAGAGAAATTTTTTAAACATTGACTAGTTTTAAGATCCCACAATCCGATTTTGTTATCAGCGCCGCCGCTAGCTAAGGTTTTCCCATCGGGACTGAAAGCAACTGCTAGGACGTGATTGGTATTTCCTCGCAAAGTTGTGAGGCATTCGCCAGTACTGGTAAGCCATAGCCTTATCGTATAATCATCGCTACCACTTGCTAAGGTGTTACCATCGGGACTAAAGGCAACTGACCAAACCTCATTCTCATGTCCATGTAAAGTTTGCAGGCATTGACCCGTTGCCGCGTCCCACAATTTTATCGTGCAGTCAGTGCTACTGCTAGCAAGGGTGCAACCATCAGGATGAAATGCGAGCGATACGATCCAGTTAGCGTGCCCTTTACAGGTGAAGAGTTGTTTTCCATCCGAAACTTGTCGCCAACAAATTTCGCCATTGCTATCGCCTGTTGCCAAGATTTTTCCATCGGGACTAAAAGCAACCGACAAAATTCCGCCGGAAGTTTCAGCAAAAACTGACTTGGCGAGATCGGCATTTTGGAAATTGACATCGTGTAATAAAGTATTGCGCAGATCGGCTTGCCAAACGCTTAAATTAGAGAAATCATAGCCATTTAAGTCAGTTCCTAGCTGACAAAGCAGATTGATGATATTTCCGCCGATGTATCCCGGTTCTAGAGGCGATGTCTGTTGCAGGCTTACTAAAATTTGAGTTAAGCGATCTTCAATGTCTTTTTGAGATTTTAAAAGCGCGAATAGCCCATCTATAACTGGCAGCAGAATTAAGCGAATTTGTGTTTCCCTTACATAGTCTTTTGCCTGGGCTTTAATTAGAGCGTGGCTGCGAAAAAACTGGGGCTGTTCGGAGACGATTTCTTGGCAGACTCGTTCGACCAATCGACTCGTTACATACTCCATAACGACGGGTTGCAGGGAGAAACAAGCCGCATTTTGTTCGATTAGCGATCGCCTTGAGAGCGACTCTAATTCTTCAAGCAATTTTTGGGGCGGTACGGGCAAAACAAGATCGTCTCGCAACTGGGACACCGAAACGGGTTCCCGATTTATCGCCAGCCAACAGACGAGTTCTTTTTCTAAGGCTGAAGTGCGATCGAATTGCTGGTCTAAAAGGTCGCGAATGTCGCCAAAAACGATCGCATCTTGTCGCAAAAATTCAGCAATATTTCCCTCAAATAAATCGCGAATGGTTGTTGCAACGATATTCAATGCTAGGGCATTGCCCGTATAGCGATCGCTCAAGACCTTAAATTCCGAATCCGAGCCAGAAAGTCCTTTCATTTTGAGGATTTCCTGCCCTTCCCCCTCTTTAAAGCCTTTCAGCCGTAACGTGCGAACTGGAAGCGTTTCACCTTCGAGGGAGGCGATTTCTTTGGGTTTTTCCCGCGTCGTCAGCAGCAAGCTGCTTTGATGATCTGATTCTCCGATGCGTTTAAAAAGTTCGCCATATCCTTCATAACCTTCTCGATAAAGTCCGGCTCTACTTCCACCGCGCAGCAGCGATTCGGCATTATCGAGTACCAACAGACAGCGAGAAGATCGCAGATATTCGATGAGACGCGAGATTTTTTCGCTGATGCTCTCCGGCAAGTCGGCTTCGGTTTCTTGCTCGTCGGATAAAAATTGGATGAGAGTCGTTAGAATATCTTTTACGGGTGGGGCATCTCGCAGCGATCGCCAGATGATGCAATCAAATTTATTTTGAATCTGTTCGGCTAATTTGACAGACAGGCTGGTTTTCCCGACTCCTCCCATGCCCAAAATCGTTACTAACCGACAGCGATCGTTAAGAAGCCATTTTTCTAGTTCGACCAGTTCTTTTGTCCGCCCATAAAAAAGGGAGACGCTTATTGCTTCTCCCCAATCATGGCGCTGATTTGGATCGGGGTTAGAATACCAACCTGCTTTGAGATCGAGGTTAAACGCCAGGAACAGGCGTTCGATGCTTCTTTTATCAACGCCTTGCTTGCAAGCGATTACTCGCTTAATCGTATGGAGATCTAAGTTGGTGCGATCGCTTAATTGTTCTAAAGTGTACCTTTGACCAAAATTTTCTTGATATTCCGACTCTAGTCTTACCTCTTGAAATTTTTGCAATCCTTCGGGAGTAAGAACAACGCCGCGTTTCCGTTTTAGCTTAGACATCGCTATTTGGGGGTTGATTTTTTAGTGAGTTCAGCAATGAAATTTGCTTGTGGAACTTTAGAACTTTAGACCAAATATTAATGCAAGGAATATTTTTGGTATTACAGATTACACTTTGCCAAAACCTTTGTTCTGTCTGGGTTTTAATTTATGTATTCTATTCTTTGATTTGATTAACTGACTTTTAAGAATAAGTAAAATGTTTTGAAAAACCAAGAAAGAGTCTAGATTAATGCTGCTTGAAGCGATTCTGGATCTACTTACTATTTTAAAAATAAAATTTAATTTTTTTTTAACTTCCTAATCTTGGCTGGCTAAATGCCAATCGTTTTGAAATAATTAAAACCAAGATAAAAAAAATCTATTGAACGAAACGCAGGCTTGAAAACGAGCCTATTCGAGCGAGCCTAACTTGTTAGATAAAAACAGCAAATTGTTAAAAAAGGAGGAAAATAGACGCGATCGCAATAATTTAAACTACAAGCGAGAAGAACATGATTATTTCATAAACTTATCTCTTTAATAATTTTTACGATCGCTAAAATTTTCAAGAAATCTTGCTTATATTTTTCAAAAAAAGCGATTGTTTATAGACGGCTGAGGTAATATTTCTGGTCTTAGGGCGAGCAATAAACATTTAATAATTATGCCTGGGGGACTAGCACAAATGGATAGAAAGTTAGAGTTACAGCTTACCAGAGCGAGCATCGCTTGCAAAACAGAGGTGTCTGCGCGCGCGATCGCTCAAGTGTCAGAAAATCGAGATGGGCAATACATTGCCCATTTGCAGGATGCCAACGAGCGCTTGCGCCGCGAGAATGAGGAAATCCGTCGGGCACTCGAAGAAGAGCAAAAACGCTCTCAAAAAAGAGCGCAACTCATTCCCATGCTCGTGCATGAATTAATCTCGCCATTAAATGTCATCTCTTTTGCCGCAAGTACGCTCAAACGTCGCAGCACTCAATGGACTGAGGAGAAAAAACAAGCATACCTCGGTCGCATTCAAACTGCACTACAGCAGCTGAACGAATTAATGGATGAGGTTCTACTTGTTGGGAGAGCAGAAGCCAAAAAACTGAGCGCCGAACCAACACAGATCGATTTAAAGCGATTTTGCCAAGACTTAGCAACGCAGTTACAACTCGACGATCGCAACGAACATATTATTAACTTCATCTATCGAGGCGATCGTTCGACTGTCTGCATCGATCGCAAATGGTTGCAGCCAATTCTAACTAATTTGCTCTCTAATGCAATCAAGTATTCTCCTGCGGGAAGTGCGATTGATTTAATGGTTTCTTGCGAGGATGAAAAAGTCATTTTTCAAATTCAAGATAAAGGCATTGGCATTCCAGAGGCAGATCGAAAAAAATTATTCGAGCCATTCTATCGAGGTCGCAATGCCAGCTACACATCGGGTAGTGGATTGGGGCTAACTATTGTTAAAAATCTCGTGGATCTCCACGGCGGTTGCATTGAAGTAGCAAGTGAAGCTGGAGTGGGTACGACATTTACGGTGGTGCTGCCAATCAAAAAAGACTCTTAGAAAACAGACGCGACATCAAGCAAAAAAAACGTTAGCCTTTTCTGGCAAATGTGCATTGTTGCCAGCGTTTCTCTGGGGTAAAAGTTAAGTTAACCGCGCTAGTCGTTAAAAAAAACCCTCCAACTAACCATTTAAATAGCTGGAGAAATTTATGAAAAAAATTTTAGTAATCGAAAATGAAGCCCAAATCCGAGAAATGTTTCTTGAAAGCTTGGAGGCTGAGGGGTTTCGTGCTTTTAGTGCCCAAAATGGTTTGATTGGCATTCTCAAAGCGCGGGAGGTGCTACCAGATTTAGTCATTTGCGATCTGCTCGTGCCAGAGTTGAATGGTTGCGAAGTTTTGAATGGGCTGCGCCAGAACCCTTTTACAGCCACGATCCCATTCATTTTTCTTACCTCTAAAACGATCGAGGCAAAATGCCATTACAGCAAGGAATCCGAGGCAGATGTTTATCTGCTCAAACCTTGTACGGTTGAGGACTTGCTAGACGCGATCGCGCGAGTATTTGAAACTCAACAGTAGCATCATCAATAACCCCAAACTCGCTATCAATCGGAGGTTGATAATGACAAGGATTTTAGTGATTGAGGACGAAACAGAAAGCCGAGAAATTTTTCTAGACAATATTGAAGAAGAGGGATTTGATGCGATTGGCGCAGAAAATGGCGCTGTCGGTATCGAGAAAGCCAAACAACATTTACCAGATTTGATTATTTGCGACATTCTTATGCCTGGACTCGATGGTTATGGCGTTTTGAATGCCCTGCGTCAAAATCCACCGACAGCACTTACTCCTTTCATTTTTCTCACCGCAAAAGCAACGAGAAGCGAATTTCGTCATGGAATGGAATTGGGAGCAGACGACTACATTAGCAAGCCGTCTACCATAGAAGAATTATTAGGCGCGATCGCTACCCAACTCAAAAAAAGAGAAAGCGTCAAAAAGTGGATTCAGCAAGCGAATAACCTACCTTCTGTTAGCGCAGCAACTCAATCGATTTTTCCAGCTTGCCCGCAGTTGCAAGATGTCTTTAACTTTATCGAAAACAATTACCATCATGGAATTACTTTATCGGATGTCGCAAAAGCAGTCGGTTACGCGCCAGCTTACTTGACCGACTTAGTGCGACGGCAAACAGGAGAGACGGTAAATCGTTGGATTGTTAAGCGTAGATTAGCAGCAGCGCAGTCTTTGCTGTTACAGAGCGATCGCGCGATCGAGCAGATTGGCACAGATTTTACATCAAAGTTAATCATGCGGACTAAATACTGTCAGAAACAAATTCTAAACTCGAACTCGATTATAGATAAACAAAAGCTATTTTTAGCTAAATAACTATCATTATAATTAACAATTAAAACTCATAAATTGTTGATTATAACTCAGATGTGGAGATTAAATAATGTCACGACAAAATGTTATATTATTCTTTATCCTGGTCGAGCAAAGCCCAAGTTTAAAACAGAAAGTAAAAACAGCAGCTAACAAGGAAGAATTATTGAATATTGCACGAGAAGCTGGTTATAGTTTTTCGGCTGACGATCTCAAAGCAGTTGCTAAAGAATCTGAATCTGATGAATTAAGCGAACAAGAAATAGAAACAATAGCTGGAGGCAGTGTCAAACAAATTGCACATGAAGTTGTAGAAACTGCCAAGGATATTTGGCAGATTTTTTGGGGATGATCCATTAATAAATCGTCGAGGCTTTAATGCTATTGTTTTTTAAGACAATAGCATTAATCTTTTTGTCGAAAATGAAATAAAAATTATTTTATAAATTTAAGCTACAATGGTTCGGACAAAATTAAGCAGCAATAGCTCCGTAATTACAAAGGTTTGAGTAATTAGGATCGGATTTAATCAAAGTAGGCTCTAAATCTAACTTGTTAATAAATTGTTCGAGCAGATGATAATTAAGCGCACGCCGTTTGTAACTTGCCATAGAAAAGACAAAATCTGTATCAGAATTATGTTGTCCAACAGCATCCCACTTAATTAGATTAAGCGCCGTCAAGGAACTATAAAATTGGGCTAAACTATAGCACTATTACTGGTAAGTGCTTCTAAAGCTAGGTCTGCTTGAATCAAGCCAAAGCCTGTTCCCTCATCGAATCCAATACCAGACTGATTTGAATCAGTAGCATACCTCAAATCTAATGCTGTTTGTTCCATAGCTTGATAAATTTCTTCTAAACTGGCTTCGGGATTAGCTTCTAATAGTAAAGCTGCTACACCTGCTGCGTGGGGTGAAGCTGCCGATGTGCCAAAGAAATTAAGCAATCCATCTTCTTCTATATCTACTTGACCAAAGAAAGTTGTATTAATGCCGTCAGGAGCAATCAGATCTGGTTTTTGACGATATTCTGGCTCTGGCAAGCGATCGCCTTCAATATCAAACAAAATTGGCGTTGTACCTACAGAAGAGAAAAATTCTAATTCTTCGGGAGTTTGATAAAAAGACGCTCCTACTGTTTCTACATCCGTTGTATTCCGATGCGAAAAAATAGTTGAACTTTGAGTCGCATATTCGGCTTCAGAAGTACCAAAAGCAAAATCGATGTATTTAATTAGGCTGGGCGGTTTTCCTCCTGCATCAATATTTTGACCAATTGCAAGTCTGTATTCTTCTGCTGTTTCTGTAGGATTGGTAAAATCAACTAGCTCAATCGCGTCGCCACCTACATTAGACTCAGCACCAAAAGCGACAATCTTGTTTTCAGAATCTAAAACAAAAATATCCAGATCGCTACTTGCACCTTTACCACCCGCAGAAGCAAAAGGCTCATCCCATTGGAAAGAAAGGGAAATTGACGCTCCAGGATCGAGGGTAAAGTCTTGAAAAACATCTACTTCTGCATCTGGATTAAAATCATGTAGCATGTAATTTTCAAGCCCTTTAATAGATTGCTTGGGCGATTGTACGGGTCGAAATTCAGCCTCGTAAGAGCTATTGCCATAGTTACCTGCCGAGGAAAAATAAGCTACTCCAGCTTCAGTCGCCTGATTTGCTGCTTGAGCGACAACTCCATCTTGAAAGAAAGGTTCTTCTGTATAGATAACATCATCGACAATAATGTCTGCTCCAGCAGCTACTAATTCATCAATTCCTTGTGCAAAATCATCTGCTCCATTTAAAGCTGTTCTAAAAATAATATTTGCCCCTGGTGCAACATCATGAATTAGCTGTATCATTGCCCTGCCTTCATCAATCAAAGCAGAGCCAGGCGCACTCAAAGCTAGAGAGTTATCAGCCGAATCGTTTAATACGTTGACCGCAGCATTGTATCCATTAGGGTTTTGCTCTCCAGGTAGATCTCCTGAAGTTACGTCATTATTAGCAGTAGTTTCAGCGTTTAAAAAGCGATCGTAGCTATCAGACAATACACCAATGGTAATTCCGCTACCATCTACGCCAAATTTACTTCTGGCTTCTTCCACATTCATCACTTCTACACCCTGACTAATAACAGAGGAAACAGATTCACTATTGCCTGCATCTGTTTCTGGCATAGATTGCTTTTCATCTACCGATTCGCTCTGTTGCTCGGAAGTTGAAGATGATAACCCCGAAACAGTTTCTTCGTTGAGATGATTAAATAGATTTTCTATTTCCGATTGGTCGATAAAGTCGTCTTCATTGATTTTATCTGCCGATATATTTTTAATTCTTGCTAATACTTCGTTAAGATCGGCTAGAGAAATTATCGTCTCTCCGTCACCTTGAGTTACATTAAGCTCCTCAAAAGAAAATTGTTCTCCAAATCTAGGAGTAGGAGTTAATACCAATCGATCTTTACCATCTTCAAAATCTAAGATAGTATCTTCTCCAGTGTTGGGGACAAGGGCAAAGTAGTCATTTCCTTTTCCACCATGAAGATAATCGTTACCCTCTAGACCTCTAAGCAAATCGCTACCATTACCACCAAATAGTAAATCGTCGTCATCACCACCTTCTATCTGGTCATTTCCTTCTCCACCATTTAGATAATCGTTACCTTGACCGCCGTTTAACCCATCATCATCTTTTCCTCCTTCGATAATGTCATTGCCACCATAGCCCAGAATAATATCCTTTCCATCATTTCCTGCTAAAAAGTCGTTACCATCACTACTGGAAATCCAATCGTCACCTTTTCCGCCATTGAGAGTATTATTTCCCGCCTGTTCTTGGCGAGAAACACTAACTACTAAATGGTCGTTACCTTCGTTACCAAAAAGTAAATTATTACCAAGACCACTTGCAAGGCGATCGTTACCCGCTCCGCCAAAGAGAAAATCGTTGCCATCTTTGCCAATTAAAATATCATTTCCGGCAAATCCCAAAATAGGATCGTCGTTTGACGTGCCAATTTTTATTTCAGCTTCTGAAGTACCAAAAATGATTGAATTTGAATAATTGTTTAGCCCTGTATTGGAGAAATAGGTTTTGTCTATATTTTCGTTATTCATTGCAATCAATTAATATGTCTAAACAATTTACTTACACTATTTAGGGAAGTCTGTTCTTAATCAATATCTTTTTTTTAGTTATCGCTCGGCTTTTTTTATGTTTATAAATATTAGCAGCAACAAAAAAAATATCAGTAGCAGCGAAAAATAAGAGATTGTTTTAAAGATTGCGCGCTCGTAAATTTATGAATGTCAGCTAAATTTGAAGCTGGTCAACACAACAAAAACTCAAGGAGATAGACAAATGTCTAAAGCTAATTTAGAGCAATTACGTCAAGAAGTAGCACAAAATCCAGCTTTACAAGAACGACTAAGCCAAGCAAAGAATCACGAAAGTTTAATTGCTCTAGTAACTGAACTGGGTCAAGAAAAAGGATACAGCTTTACTCGACAAGAAGTTGAAGAGTACATTAACGAAATGAATAGCTCGCAACAAGAAATCACCGAAGAGCAATTAGAAGCTATTGCCGGGGGAGCAGCGCAAAAAGATTGGTTTGATGCGTACAGATGTTCTTGATATTTATGTAGCATTTCTTAAGTAAGTGAGGTACATATAACTCTTAAATTCTAGAAATTTTAAGTTAATCTTTTTGTATCTCATGAGTATAAGAATTGCTATAAATGCTTTAATTGCAACCAAGCTTTTTGCGATTTAATAGTAATCACCAGTTCATAAAAATTAGATGAACTCAATAATCAAGACAAATTTTAATGATCTTGATATTACTATAAAAATTGCATTTTATCATTAAAGTTAGCTATTAAATAATATTATTAAATATTTATTTAATAGCTAGGCTTTTACTAACTTGCCAGTGAGAACTGAAGTGCCTTTAGTACTTTTATCAAATTATATATTGCTGTCAGATTAATCTAATGAATTATCAAATAAATGAAGACTTAGAAAATTTTATTACTCATTCGCAGTATAGTTTGATTTCTCACAAGTCATTCTCTTGTATTAACAAGATAGCTAAATTTTTGCCTTCTTTTTCAACTGCGATATTAGAATGTCGTTTAGATGATAACGAGCATAGAGTAGATTTGGCGATAAATCTAATAGGTAAGTCTCCTGTAAATTTTAATAATAAACTCTTAAAATTCCCTGAATGGAAGTTTTTTCAAAAAATCTATATAGACTGGCTAAAACAAAATTCTTTATTGTATAAAAATGTTCAACAAATTTGGCTAGAGTTCGATCTTGAAGAACAAGCTCTTTTTATTCCTGTACCTTGTATTTTTTTTGGTATTTTTGTTGAATTAAATAAAGAAACTTTCAACAATCAAAATTTAATTAAAATCAGTTCTAGACTATTAAATTCTCAACTATCTTCTTCTTTTGAATCAAATCTAAAATATTGTATAAATTGTTTACCTACAAAAGCCAAGATAAATCATTTTGGAGTAATGCTGTCTCGTTCGGAGCAAACACTTAGAATAGTTAGCAAAATACAGTCAAATCTGATATTAGACTACTTAAAGAAAATCGGTTGGTCGGGTTCTGAAAAAAACATTGAATCATTGCTTTTGAAATTATCTGAATTTACGGCTACTATTGTCTTAAGCTATGACGTGGGAGAAACTATCATGCCTAGAATTGGATTGGAATGCTATCTACCCAAACCACCAAAATATAAATCGCGATTGAAATTACTTTTAAACTATTTAGTAGAGTTAAATTTATGCAGTGAATCTAAACGAGATGCTCTTTTAAATTGGTCTGGATATTTAAAAAAAACGTCTAAATCATCATCTTTTTTTAAAGATAGTGATACTCTTGAATGGAAAAATATCTTTTTCAAACAGAAAGAGCCTACTGCTTTTATTAGAACAATTAGTCATATAAAAGTTGTGTATAACTTTGATAACTCATTGGAAGCTAAGGCTTATTTACAACTTTGTCATGAGCCTATTGATTTAATAATTTAAAGGA
>JALOOL010000310.1 GCA_025454425.1 Hydrococcus sp. Prado102
TCCACAAAACAATTGCGGCACGCGATCCTTGTCGATCAGCGTGCCGCAACGGCGTCCCTGCCGGACATTCGAGCCAAGGTTTTCCTTAGGCATTTTGCTCAATTTGCCACAGATCCCTTCCAGTCGGCTTAAGGAACAGGGTAAACAGACGGCTCAGCGCTGTCCTGCCTCAAGACAGTGCAGCAATGCGCATGAAATGTGGGCTTTGACGCCGGGGGCCGGCCCTGTAGACAAAAGGCGTATTGCAGCACAGCAGAACGGACCGGCATGAGCACAGCATCTTCAAAACCCCAGCTGCTTCACCTTGTTTTTGGCGGCGAACTGAAGTCACTCGAAAGCCATGAATTCCGCGATCTGGAACACGTGGACATCGTCGGCATCTTTCCGGACTATGCGTCCGCCTACGCTGCCTGGAAATCGGCGGCTCAACGGACTGTGGACAATGCCACGACGCGCTATTTCGTGGTGCACCTGCACCGCCTGCTGGAACCGGATGCGAAAGATCCGGGCAAAACTGCAAGTTGAGGGGATGTGACGGAGAAGTCCGCCAAAGTTGCCAAGGAGCAACAAGCACGGCAAAAGCTCAAACAAGCAGAAACGCTCATCGATCGCGCTACAAAAGACACAGAAGCCGCTCAAACCCTTCCTCAATACCAACAAGCCAAAACGCAGTGGGATCGAGCGCAAGAGCATCTCAAAGCCATTCCTTCCGATGCCGTCGTAGCGGGACAAGCACAATCTTATCTGCTTAAATCGAATGCCAAGGTAACAGAAATTCAAACCCAAATCGAACGACGGGTTAAGGCAGTACAACCCCAGCAAACCACTCAACAGCGATCTGTACAAAAAGCCGTACAATCGACCCCAAAAGCGAAAACAACGCCCGCAAGGACAACAAAAGTACAAAAAGCCCCTTCGCGATCTTCAACGGTTAAGAGAAGCGTTAGCCGAACGGTACGAAGAACTAGCGTAACGCGATCGTCTACCGTGCGGCGATCGCAAACTCGCGTTACTAGAAAAACCACCCCTACCAGAGTAGCAACGCCAAGACGCACTACTACTAACCGACAAGCAACCAGAACGACTTCAAGACGCATACAAGCCTCTGTTCGTCGTTCGCCATCGAGATCGTCTCTGTGGGGAAAAAGCTCGTCGCGATCGTCTCGCAAAAAGTCCCTATGGTAAGTTAAGGCTTCGCCAGGGGAAAGTCGAAAGTCGAAAGTCGAAAGTCGGAAGTCGGAAGTCGAAAGTCGGAAGTCAGAATTAAATTTACTACTCTTCTACTGAATTCCTAAATTTTTGAACTTTGTACAGACGTTCCGCCGCCACGTCTGTACGTGAACTTTGAACTCTAATCGCCAATCGCCGATAAGAGATCGTGCGATCGCAACTTCTCAAGCATTTGTTTGAGTTCTGCTTTTTTAACGCGATCGCTTGCTTTAGAAAGGCTGTACCACTGGCGTTTTCTCGTCTTAGCTTCAGCCCATTCATCCAATACCGTCTCAACTTGCATCAAAAATATCTCGACTGAGTACGTAAGTCCTAACTTGCGATCTTTATAAGTACCAATCGCAGGTGCTTGTAAACTGCCAAGAATTCCGGCTTCTTCGCGGGCTTCTTTAGCTGCGGAATCGACCGAACTCATAAATGGTTCTACCCATCCTTTCGGAACGATCCAGTTTTTGCCACTCGATGAAGTGACGAGCAGTATTTCAACTTTTCCTTCTCGAATTCGGTAGGGAATGACACCTGATTGTTTAAACACGCCAATTCAAGATCTAAACACTATTAAAATTCACAGCTTACACTCTTCATAATAAGCGCCGGGGAATGAATTACCCGGCGGCTAATACAACTGCTGAAAAACTCTAGTTGAAACACAAGCTAATTTGGCTCGCCTACTGGTGCAGACGATCCAGTCTGTTGATTTTGCATTTGCAAGCGTTCGTTTTGTTGGCGCTTAAACTCTTCGGCGGCATTTCTCATCCCAGAGTTGGTATCTTGTTGAAATTCGCCCATAGAACGGCCGCGATTCATGTTAGCGCGATGAATGAGTTCAAAAGCGTTAAAAGAATTGCTGCTTCCAAAACCACTACCGAGCGAATTTTGTTCGTTCGATTGATAATTAGGACGATCGCGATTATCCATCGAATTCACGTTTTGTTGGGCAAAAGCTGCTTGTCCGAGAAGTGCGCTCGCGCCTACAGTCGTTCCTACCAAGAGACTAAGGGTTCGGGTTAACTTTTTTGAGATTAAATTGTGGGTTTTCATAGCAATAAACAAAATTTTTAGGCAAAACGACGGCGTAACAAGGGTTGAATTGTCAACAATACTAACGCATCAAAGGCAATTAGCACCAAAAGTATGCTACCAAAGCTGAGCGATGCCCAAGGCGTTTGTAGGACGATGCTATTAAGCGTTAAGTCGTTGTTGAGATAGAGATAGCGAATCGGATCGATCGCGTAAGTTAGTGGATTGAGACTGGCGACTACTTGCAACCATCCCGCCATGAATGAAAGCGGTGCTAAAGCGGTACTGGCAAAGAGTAAAGGCAAGTTAGTTACAAAGATAACGGCAATTAATTCGATATGACCGGGCAGGGCAAAAGCTAGTCCCAAACTCAACGCCGTCACGCCTAAAACGATGAGAAAGACGATTAGCGCGATCGTTCCCAATCCTGCCAAACTTGGCAAACCTGCCCCCAGCAAGGCGCTAGCTGCCACGATGACCGCCGTTTGGATAAAACTGAGCGTAATGATATAAATCGTCGAAGCTGCCACAATCGAATAGCGGGTGGATAAAGGCGCGACGAGTAGACGATTGAGAAAGCCAAATTCGCGATCGAACATGACGGGCAAGCCTGCATTCAACGCGCCAGAAAAGGCGGTAAAAACAATGATTCCAGGCGCGAGGAATTTGGCATAGTTTAAATCTCCAAACAAGCCGCCTGGGGCATTATAAAACAACGCGCCAAACAAGATTAACCACATAAACGGCTGAATCACCCCCGCAACTAAGGTTGAAGGACGGCGCTGCAACTGGATGAATAGGCGTTTGGTGAGTGCTAAAGTTTCTTGTACGAACTCTCCTATGGCGTTTGAGGACTCATTAACTTGTCCTCCCCTAACAGGATTCGGCGCTAAAGCGGGTTCTAATTTGGAAGGGGTAATGGTTTGACTCATATATTATTTTCCAACGATCGATGAGCGAATAATTCGTAATTCGTAATTAAAGAACGGCTTTCTTTCCTCCACTGATTAGAATTGCGAATTGGTATGATTATTTCATTTCTTGCTTTTTCTCGGCTTTGAGATCGCGACTTCCTGCGGCGGCTAATTCTGCATCGAGTAACGTCCGTCCCGTCGCTGCTAAATAAACATCGTCGAGACTGGGGCGAGATTGTGCCATGCTAAAGATAGGCAATCCCATTTCTTGCAGAGATTGTTCGATTTTACCGAGTGGATTGCCTCCCGATGTAACGACAAGGTTAAGCGTATTTCCTTGGGCGCTATTGATAATTGCTTCTTCTACAAAGGGAAGAGACTGTAAAATCTCTTTAGCTTTTTGCGCTTCTTCGATGGGGGAGAATTCCCGTATTCGTAAGGTAACGCGATCGCCGCCTACTCTATCTTTTAACTGAGATGGCGTTCCTTCGGCAATTACTACTCCGCGATCGATAATTGCCAAGCGATCTGCAAGCGCGTCAATTTCTTCTAAATAATGACTGGTAATTAAGACTGTCGTCCCTGCTTGCCTGAGTTGGCGCAAGAAATCCCAAACGATAAAGCGACTTTCGATATCTAATCCAACGGTTGGTTCGTCGAGAACTAATACTTCGGGTTGGTGTAGCAAACCCGCCGCGAGATCGAGACGCTTGTACAACCCTCCCGAATAAGTTCCCGTTTTTTTGTCGGCGTATTCTCCTAAACCAAGCAATCCGAGTAATTGCTCGATCCGTTGTTTGGCTTTATCTTTGGGCAGGTGATAAAGTGATGCTTGTAGCGCGAGTACTTCTCGTCCTGTGAGGACTTTATCGATCCTGACTTCTTGCGCGACATAACCTAATCGTCTGCGTGCGGCTTTTGGGTTGGCGATCGCATCGACTCCACCGACTTCTATTTTACCCGCATCCGGTTTGCTTAAGGTACACAAACAGCGAATCGTTGTTGTTTTCCCCGCGCCATTAGGCCCCAGTAAGCCAAAAATTTCTGGACTTTGGACTTTAAAAGATATATCCTTAACGGCTTCTACGGAACCGTATCGTTTTTTTAACCCTTCTATAATAACGGCAGGAGCCATAGTACTTCTGTAATAAAAGCTTACAAATCTCAATAATCCTTCTTTTATTATTGTACGCGCTGGGTTGGTTAATTGAAGAGTAAACCAATTATTCCAAAATTCTTATTCTCTTTTGAAGTTTGAATAATTCCAAACTGCTTCTATAAGCAGAATTCATCGTAAAATGGTGGGCAATGCCTACGGTCAACTATAATTTTTTTGGATTGCCCATCATACGGGGTTATTAACTGACCTCAAAATCTCAAGAATTTGAGTTTCGATCGCGAAGGAAAATGGATTATTTATAAAATTGCTTGAAATCAAGAATAAAAAGTTTTTAATTTTTAATTTTTGTTATTCTTCTAATTCTTCAAACAACAATTCTTCTAAAATTGGTTGCATTTGTTTGTCATCGGGAGAAACCAATTCAATTTCCCCGCGATCGCCCGATCTAGCTAAAAAGAGTAGCGGAGATAGCGGCGTGTAGATCGAATATTTAGCTTCTTGTGAATAAAAACTAGCTAAAAATTGTAATTCTTCTGGCTCTAAAGGTTTCTCTTCTGAATCAATTTCTAAAGTAATCACCTCATCATCTTCTAATGGCGGTAATTCTCCGCTTACTGTAAGCGTATAAGCCGTATTTTTTAAGACTAAATCGAGTTCTGCTAATACGGCTTTGGCATCTGCGAAAATCTGTTCGAGTTCTTCGCTATCTTCAATAATAATAGCGTCCGAAAAATCATCTTCATCTTCGCCTTCCCAGGCAAGAATCACAACTGGCGTATCGACAGGCATTAGTAATAAATAAGTTGTTTCTTCGGTTTCTAGAGAATTTTCAACATAACATTCTAAAACTCTACCTTCTTCATCAGTTAGAGTAACTTTTTCTTCATCATCGAGTTCATTTTCTGGATTAAATCTGAAAGAAGACATATTATTAAGAAAAGCTTGCGTTTGATTAGAATATCACAATAGACGACCGAGTTTTAAGGATGAATGAGAAATATTGAGTTAAAATCCGTCAATTTTAGATAAATGTTCGACTCCCCAAACATCAGTAAGATTATATTGTAAAGGGGTAATTGTAATATAATTTTTCCGAATAGCCTGCACGTCAGTAGGAATATCGGAAGGTAAGTGAAAATGTTGTGGTTGTTCTAACTCCTCAATAACTTCACCAGCTAACCAATAATAACTTTTTCCGCGCGGATCTAATCGCTTTTCAAAATTTTCGATGTAGCGACGCAGCCCTTGACGGGCGATCGCAACGCCAGCAATTGCCTGAGCTTCAACGGGAGGAACGTTAACATTAAGAAGAGTCGCTTGAGGGAGTGGATTTTGCACGAGGCGATCGAGCAAGGTTACGGCAAAATCAGCCGAGGGTTGGAATTCGCGATAAGTCGGAGAAGCTAAACTAATAGCAATGCTGGGGATACCTTCTATCGTTCCTTCCATAGCTGCTGAAACCGTTCCAGAGTAGAGAATATCGGTTCCTAAATTAGAACCGTGATTGATACCAGAAAGAACGAAATCGGGGCGATCGCCCAAAACGGCACTGAGGGCGAATTTAACGCAATCGGCGGGCGTTCCCGAACAAGACCAAGCGGTAACACTATCGTGGAAAATCCCGTCTATTACTTCTGCCCGAATGGGCTGATGTAGCGTTAAACCGTGCCCTGTAGCCGATCGCTCGCTATCGGGACAGACAACCGTAACCGAGTGTCCGGCGGTAGCTAAAGTATTGGCTAGCGATCGCACGCCCAGCGAAAAAATTCCATCATCGTTGCTAACGAGGAGTTTGAGAGGTTTTATCATTCGAGATTCATCGTCGATTCGGTGGCGAGTTTAGCTTAATTATTATTTTCTCTTACTAACGATCGATTACTGATTCGGTACACTGAGATTAGTAAGTACTAATAGTTCAAAGTTCAAAATCCAAAATCCAAAATCCAAAATCCAAAATCCAAAATCGAATGACCCAGATCGAAAACGAACTCCAGACCCTCAAGCAAGAAGCACAAGGGGCGATCGCTCAAGTAACGACCCTTGCACAATTAGAACAACTGCGGATCGATTATTTTGGGAAAAAAGGTCAACTCGCTCAAATTTTGCGAGGAATGGGCAAATTGAGCCAAGAGGACAGACCGCGTATTGGCGCGCTAGCCAATGAGATCAAAGAAGAACTACAAGAACGATTAGAGCGATCGCGTCAAGACCTGCAAGCCGCTCAAATACAGGCGCAACTAGAAGCCGAAACCCTAGATGTCACGATGCCAGGAGTAAGCCGTCCTCTAGGTCGCATTCACCCATTAAACGGAACTGTCGATAGAATTTTAGATATTTTTGTCGGTTTGGGTTATACCGTCGCCACAGGGCCTCATGTCGAGACAGATTACTACAACTTCGAGGCACTAAATACGCCTGCCGATCACCCAGCAAGAGATATGCAGGATACCTTCTATCTGTCTGACGGTCTGCTATTGCGCACTCAAACTTCTTCAGTACAAATTCGTTACATGGAAACCCACGAACCGCCAGTTCGGATCGTCGCGCCAGGACGAGTTTACCGTCGAGATACAGTAGATGCGACGCACTCAGCCGTTTTCCATCAGGTTGAATTACTGGCGGTCGATAAAGGACTTACTTTTGGCGACCTCAAAGGAACCATTAAAGAATTCCTACAACAAATGTTTGGCGAAGATCTTCCCGTGCGCTTTCGGGCAAGTTATTTCCCCTTCACCGAACCCTCGGCGGAAGTAGACGTGCAGTGGCAAGGAAAATGGCTTGAAGTCATGGGCTGCGGCATGGTCGATCCTAACGTCCTCAAAGCCGTAGGATACGACCCAGAAGTTTACACGGGATTTGCAGCGGGATTGGGCGTAGAACGCTTTGCAATGGTTCTGCACAAAATAGATGACATTCGTCGCCTTTACAATAGCGATTTACGCTTTTTGCGCCAGTTTTAATCGTAATTAATCACTTTACCAAGGAGTTAACTATGAATGAAATCGCAGGTTCGGGAAAAAGAAAGCTACTATCAGCACTAAGTCACGGTTCGATTTTCTTGAGTGCCTTACTTGTATCGGTTGGCATTCCAATTGCGATTTTGTTCGTTTCCGACGATCCAATTG
>JALOOL010000311.1 GCA_025454425.1 Hydrococcus sp. Prado102
TTCTTGTCTGACCGTATAATGCCAATTTAAGGCATCTGAGAAACGATCCAAAATCCAAACATCTCTATCCAAACACATTTCAGGAAGACCCGTCAGAGGATCGGATTTGGGTAGACCTAAATAACGCGCGATCGCATCTCCAGCTTTTTCATCTTCTCCCGCCGATATCGACCAATCCCTAGCCGCTTCTAGTAGTTTAGCGCCCGATCGCCCTTCTTGAAATTGTTCTGGCGTATTTCCCCAACCTTGAAAAATAGCATATGCTAGTAAAGCATTGCGGACGACGCGCCGCCCTAATGGTTTGCCCAACACTCGCAAACACCAAGCTTCGTTTAAGTACCAATCATCGCTAACATCGTGGTCGTCGAAGATAGTATAGGTGGGAATATTGGCGAGTGCGCGTCGTACTTTCCAAACCGTACTGGCAAACTGTTGTAAATCTTCTAACTCTTCGTCCCATCGCTTAGCGGTTTTTTTGTCTTCACAGATTTCGCGTCCTTTGGGAAAAGGTTGCGACCAAAAAATTTGCGATCGGGTAAATAGATAAATCGCGTAATATTCTCCCAAACCGAATAAATGACTCTTGGCATACTCTGCTTTGTGACGAATTCCTGCGGTAAATCCGGCTTGGTGAGAGGCAATTTCACAGCGTTGTCCCGGTTTCATCTGTTTTGGTGTCAGATGAGTCATGTCTTTTGTCGATGGTAATAAGGGTAGCTTTTCTTCCCAACCAAGCAAGCGATCGCCCGCTTGAGTAACCGCCCACAGCAAGGGATCGGCAACATCGTCTCCATAGATTTGATCGCCCGTTAGGAAAACTTGATGGGGTCGCTCGTTGGGCAATGCTGCATCTCGTTCGATTAAACTATCTAAAATAGGCAACGTATCGTATCCTTTCCCATGTAACTTGCGACAAGATCCGTGTACGAGTCGCACTCGGTTGAGGTCTTCCGGCGGTAAAGAGAATGTAGGGAGTTGATGCGGAAAATAGCTAATCAAAATGAGAGGAAAACTAGGAGAAGTTAAAGCTTGTGCTAACGTTTGGGGAGCGCCCGAAGCATGGCAAGGTTGAAAACTCAGATCGTAAGCATAAAGTTGTCCGCAATGCAAGCGAGCGTCCGAAGAAGATTTAGCGGTTATGGCAACGACGTGCAGGGATTGACCGAGGGCAATCGTCGTTTGTTCGCCCACAAGTACCAATCTATCTATATCCTTACCGTTGTTGGCAGTTTCATAGACTTGCAGGGTGACATGACTTGATTCTTTAAGCGCAATCCAAACTGTCACCGATTCTGACGAGGTTTGTTGCAAGTTTGGCCCCGCTAGAATCAATGGCAATTCTTCTAGGCGATCGCAAATAGAAATCCAAGACATAGTTTTCTTGCCAATGAGATTTTAGCCTACTCTAAGCATAAAACTGAGATCATCTATTAATAGTTAGATTTTAAAAGCTTATTTTTTTGTTTTTTGCTTCTTTAAATCATAATTTTGCAGAATAATTTGCATTTTTTCAAAACTCGTTATTGCGCGATCGATTTTTAATTTCTGTAGACTTTGAATGCGTGTTAGCTTATACCCATCGAAGGAGGTTAGTTAAGAACAGACATATTAGGATATCAAACAGTAATAAAGAGCGATAAAAAACCTATGGCTGACATTGTAGATGCTGCGAAGAAAGAAAATCTTAAAACGCTGCTAGAAGCGATCGAGTTGACAGAATTACAAGAAACGCTTACGAGTCCTGGTTCTTTTACGGTCTTTGCACCTACAGATGAAGCCTTTGCTAAGCTTCCAGAAGGCTTGCTAGATTCGCTGAAAAAAGATGTAGAAAAGTTTAAACGTATAGTTGCCTATCATGTGGGATTCGGAGACGTTAGGGCAGAAGATTTATCAGAAATCGAAGAAGTCATGACGATGGAAGGTTCTATCGTTGCTGTTGAGGCTTCTGACGGGCAGATTAAACTTAATGATGCTAAGGTTGTTACTTCCGATATCGTTGTCGATAATGGTGTAATTCATATTATCGATCGCGTATTAATTCCAACGTTAGTGATGAGCGAATAAAGCGTAACTTACACAAACATTAAGAAGCTCGTTACATAGCCAGCCGTCGCTTTACACTAGAAATATAGAAGCTCAATTTTAAGAAGGCTATTATGGCTTATGTATGCGAGCTAGGTACGGGGCAACGGATTTACCTAGACAATCAAGGAACGCAAACAGTCGTCACCGTCAGTAGCGGCGGACAGGGACAGCAACAACAATCGAGTAGCAGTTTTAGTACTGGTCAATGGACATCCTCCCCAGAAGTGTTCCAAACCCCACGGGGAACCATTATAAAAATTACTACCAACGAAGGCGAACACAATATCCAAATTCAAGGTAATAGTATCGGCGTAACGAGTAGTGCTTCTGTAGGCGACGGTCAACGGATGCAAGTGCAACAAGCCTCTAGTACCTCTACATCATCTGGCTTTTCAATGTCGCCAATGGAACCCATGAAGCCGATGGAACCGATGAAACCAATGGAACCGATGAAACCAATGGAACCCATGAAACCGATGAAAATGGGGGATATGGAGATGAATATGAATCCCATGCAAATGCGGATGGGAAATATGCAAATGAATATGGGTTCGACAAGTCAGCCAACTCGTCGCTTTTGCAGTCAATGCGGCGCGCCTATCGAACCAAGCGATCGCTTTTGTTCTAGTTGCGGACATCGGCTGAGTTAGTTAGTTTAGATGGTAGAACAGATCGCTATTGTGATTGACAATTTTAAAGGAGAATTCGCGGCTTTAGGAGCCGCATTTTTGTGGGCGGCTTCTTCAAGTATTTACGCGCTTCTCGGACAGCGCATACCCCCACTACAACTCAATTTAATTAAAGGGTTAATCGCGATCGCGCTTATCTTGCTTACCTTAATTGTAGGCTCTCAAAAGCTCCCAGAATTCAATTGGTTACCCGTCGGTCTTCTCCTCCTCAGTGGTGTAATTGGAATTGGTTTGGGCGATACTGCTTATTTTTCTGCTATAAATCAGTTGGGTGCTAGGCGTACTTTACTTTTAGAAACTCTAGCGCCTCCTATGGCAGCTATTCTTGCTTTTATTTTTCTGGATGAAAGTTTGAATGCAGTTGCTTGGTGCGGCATTTTATTAACAATTTTAGGCGTTGCTTGGGTAATTACGGAACGTATCGTTGCGTTAGTAGTTAACAGTAATAATCCGATGCAAGGGATAGTTTGGGGTATATTAGCCGCGATCGCGCAAGCTAGCGGCGCTGTTATCTCTCGTTTTGCTTTAATTGAATCCGATATAAGTCCTTTGTGGAGTACTTTATTGAGGCTGATTGGAGGAAGCGCGATCGTTTTGTTACTGCTAATGTTTTCTCGTCCGCGTCAAAAAGGCGAAGGGGTGCAATGGACGGGACGATTGATAGGAATTATTATTTTGACGGCTTTTGGAAGTACGTATTTAGGGATTTGGTTGCAACAAACGAGTCTCAAGTTTGCTCCTGCTGGAATTGCTCAAACTTTAACTGCTACTAGTCCTTTGTTCGTTTTGCCAATCGCGTTTTGGTTGGGTGAGACAATTAGTTTTAGGGCAGTTTTAGGGGTGTTAGTAGCAATTGTGGGGATTGGGATTTTGTTTAGCGGACGCTAGTTTTTTTATCTCTCGCAGAGGCGCAGAGACGCGGAGAGATGCGGAGAGGTTTTAGTTATTTATATTTTCTATAAATGCAAGTAAAAACAATTCGATTATTAGGTTTTATTTTGATAGGTGTTGCGATCGCACTTTCTTTTATTATTCTTCAATATTTAAACAAGATTCCGTCAACCCTAGAACATCCCGTTACTGCATCAACACCAGAACCCAATTTACAATACAAAGTTTATAACTTACCTAAAAGTACCGTTCATACTTTATTAATACCTGTGAATAGTCGATTTAAAGTGTCGATCGCGCTTTCTTCAACTGTCGATAAAATAGAAGATTTTGCCAGATCTAACAAGGCGATCGCGGTTTTAAATGGAGGCTTTTTTGACCCCAAAAATACTAAAACGACTTCAGTCAAGTAATTCTAATACCGAGTTTGTAAGTTTTTGATTTCTCGATGTACTGTCAAAGCAATTTGTAAGGTATCGTCTAGAAATTTGCTATATTCGCTAACTTGACGATCTGGCTCGAAAGTCATTAAAGCAGTTAAATTTGTTTCCAAATTTGCAAACAATTCATATCGACTATTTATCAAATTTTTGTGTTTCCTAATTATATTTTCAACTCTCAAAGCATTGAGTAAGCCTTCTTTTGTAAGTTTTAATGCTTCTAGTAATTCTTCTCGATTGTTAATTTGATTTGTATTTAAAATTGGAGAAGATTCTAGCTTATCGATTAATTCTATAGCGCCGATGACTCGATTGTATTGTTCGACTTTATCTGACAAAATGGCTAGAAATTTAAGCTGTTTAGATTTTTGCCATAAATAAATATTCCAGATGAATAAGCATACTATACATATTCCTAAGATCGCGAAAAAGCTTTGGGCGATCGCGGCTTCATCTCCTGTTAAATTCATAATATTGCGCAATCCCAACAATCCAATTGGCATTCCAAAAACTAAGATTAATAGAAAGGTAGAAAGATTCGCGATCGCCAGTGAGAAAAAATGTTTTAAATCGCGGAAAAAGAAAGTTTTATAAAAATCGATGGCTAATGAATCGACAAATCCTAAATTTGTCAACCTCTCAATTTCTTCTTTAGTTATTTTTAACTCTTCAAGTTCGGATAACATGGCAATTGCCTAATAGTTGTGTCTTAATTAAATCCCAAAATTTTACCAATAACTTGAAGCGAATGAAGATAAAAGTTGCTTTCAATTTTACGAAAGATAGCAAAAGGTTCGTCGGGGCTACCAAAAAAAGGTCTGAGCGTCCAACCTAATTGACTTCCTACAAAACCATATAAAACCAACCAAGAACGAATGACATTTTTACGAAATTTTGGCAATTCATCATCTTTAGCTGGAATTTGTAAAACCGATTGATAAAAGAAATTAACGCCAATGATTCCTGTAATTGTAAAGATAACTATATTCAACAATTGAAAAAAGTAATAATCGTTGGTGGAGAGGCGGAAAAACAGCGTGATGGGAGCAAATCCAAACAGCATTACGCTAATTACCGACATTGATGATAAAAGTAAGGCAAAATACTGAGAAAAATTAAATTTTGAGCCTGAAATAATATCAAAAAAGAATAAGGTTGGCAAGCAAATAATTAAAGTTAGTAGGTATAAAGCAGGTAATTTAATTCCCGAAGACAGCAGTTGCATCCAGCTATGAGACGAACCGATAATTCCGCCATAGATTGCAAAAAAAACTGAATTGCATATTAGCAGTGCAAAGATTTTTTCTTCTAGCTTGATTCCCTTTTGTATCTCTTCTAAAAAAAGAGTGCGATCGCGCAGAAAATTAATTAAAATCCCAAAATAATTCATTTTATTTTTAAACCAATAATATCCAGCTTAACCAACGTTTTTCGGATGGTCAATATCAGTTGTAAAAACAAGTTTATTTCTTATAATTCTTTAAGTAATTAATAGATTGACGAGAGATTTTTAAACTTATAAATATTAATTACTACATTCCCAAGTTCCCAAATTTCGGAAGAACCAAGAAGACGAGATCGTTAGTTTTATAGTTGACAAAAGGTTGAGATTATGGGTCGATTATAATTCGGGCACTAATACAACTTGGCAAATCAAATTTTTTTGGCGATACGGAGAATTAAACATTGGGTGTAGAACTTCGCAGTTACGTCTACCTAGACAGCTTACAACCTCAACACGCAGCCTATATTGGAACGGTAGCAGTAGGCTTTTTGCCACTACCAGGAGATACTTCGCTATGGATTGAAGTATCGCCAGGGATAGAAATCAACAAAATTACCGATATTGCTCTTAAATCTGCGGTCGTTCGTCCTGGCGTACTCTTTGTAGAACGACTTTACGGACTCTTAGAAATTCATTCTAGCTCTCAAGGCGAAACGCGAGCAGCAGGACAAGCCATCTTACAATCATTAGGCGTGCGACCGCAAGATTGTCTCAAACCGCAAGTCGTCTCCAGTCAAATCATTCGCAATATCGATGCTTACCAAGCACAACTCATTAACCGTAACCGACGCGGACAGATGCTATTAGCCAACCAAACCTTGTACGTGCTAGAAGTTCAACCAGCCGCTTATGCCGCCCTAGCAGCCAACGAAGCAGAAAAAGCAGCTTTAATTAATATCTTACAAGTAAGCGCGATCGGCAGTTTTGGACGGCTTTATTTGGGTGGAGAGGAGAGGGATATCCTAGCAGCATCGAGAGCAGTTTTAGCAGCGATGGAAAAAGTACCAGGTCGAGATCCTTTAAGTTTTGGAAAAACAGAGTGAGTGACCAGTTACCATAAGCTTCACTGGTCACTGGTCACTGTATAAAGGGCTAAAACCCCCTAACCAACTGCTACAGGTGGATTAATTGCAGAAGGACGACTATTAATTACTCGATCGATTAAACCGTATGCCTCAGCATCCTCGGCGGACATAAAGAAATCGCGTTCTGTATCTTCTGCTATTTTGTCTAATGGTTGACCCGTATGACTTGCAAGGTGTTGATTGAGTAAACCTTTAAGATATAGAATTTCTTTTGCCTGAATTTCAATATCGGTTGCTTGTCCTTGGGCACCTCCGAGAGGCTGGTGAATCATAATGCGAGAATTGGGAAGACTCATACGCTTGCCTTTTGCCCCGGCGCTGAGGAGAAAAGCGCCCATACTAGCGGCTAAACCGATGCAAATGGTACAGACATCGGGGCGAATTTGATTCATGGTATCGAAGATTCCCAATCCTGCCGACACCGAACCGCCTGGAGAGTTGATATAGAGATAAATATCTTTCTCAGGATCTTCGGCTTCTAGGAATAACAACTGAGCTACAACTAAGTTAGCTGACTCGTCTCTAACTTCTGTCCCTAAAAAGACAATTCTATCTCGCAGGAGTCGAGAATAGATATCAAAAGCGCGTTCGCCACGACCAGAGGTTTCAATAACGGTAGGAATCATGGAGTTTTTATTTGTTGTTTGACTTCTCTTTCTTTGATTGTAACGATTGAGGGCTAATAAGTGAGAACAGACATGGCAGGCTCTGTTTGAGATCTATCGATGAATTGATGAAGCTAAGTTTTCAGAAAATTTTTCCAATTGGGCGATCGCCCTTAAGTTATCTTAATGGAGCAAGAAGACCCACGGCACAGCGTAGCTTGCCGTCGGGATGAATTGCGACCAATAAATTAACATTTAACAGTGTTGTGCCAGCTAG
>JALOOL010000312.1 GCA_025454425.1 Hydrococcus sp. Prado102
AAGGAAAACTCGCGCATCCTATCCGCCAGTTGAGAGCAACTTGTTTGGATATTCTTGCAGAAGTGGAAGCAAGAATCGATTTTGAGGAGGATTTACCGCCTTTAAATGAAGACGAGATTCGCGCTAGCTTAGAGAAGGTGTTGCACCAGGTTAAAGATATCCTCGCCACCGCAGATCGAGGAGAATTGTTGCAGACTGGGTTAAAAGTCGCGATCGTCGGTCGTCCTAACGTAGGAAAATCGAGTTTGTTGAATGCGTGGAGTCGTAGCGATCGCGCGATCGTTACCGATCTCCCAGGTACTACCCGCGATGTAGTAGAATCTCAATTAATCGTCGGCGGCATTCCCGTACAAGTCTTAGATACGGCAGGAATTCGCGAAACTGAGGATACGGTTGAGAAAATTGGCGTAGAGCGATCGCGTCACGCTGCCCAAGTTGCCGATCTCATTCTACTCACTATCGATGCCCAAGCGGGTTGGACTCCTGAAGATGAAGAAATTTATCAGCAAGTCAAACATCGTCCGCTTATTCTGGTTATTAATAAAATCGATCTTGTTTCTGCTGAATTATCAAAAATACCACCACAATTAAGCCAAACTGTCAAGACAATTGCCGCTAAAAATGAAGGAATCGATCGCTTAGAAAAAGCAATTTTAGAAGCGATTGAAACTGGAGATTTAACGGCGGCTAATCTAGATATAGCAATCAATCAAAGACAAGCTGCCGTTTTAACTCGTGCCAAAACAGCGCTAGAACAAGTGCAAGAAACCATCGATAACCAACTTCCCCTCGATTTTTGGACGATTGACTTGAGAAGTGCTATTCAAGCTTTAGGTGAAATTACCGGAGAAGAAGTCACCGAATCGGTTTTGGATAGAATTTTTAGTCGCTTTTGTATTGGGAAATAAACGCGGTCTATCAGTTACCAACTAGCACTCTTTATAATTATTTATATCCTTAACAAAATATAGCTTGCCAAAATTACGAATTATTCGTTTACTTTTTTGTCTCTCGAAAGCTAGTAATTAATAACAAAATCATCCCGATATTAATCGATACGTCAGCTAAATTAAAGACGGGAAAGTGAATTAAACGAAAATCGAGAAAATCTACAACATAGCCAAATAAAAAGCGATCGATTCCATTACCAAAAGCTCCTGCTAAGATAAAACCCAAGCTCAATTGTTCGCCTATCTTCATCTTAGGCCCCCACACGGCAAAAGCCATTAATCCCAAACTAACTAATAATGACAGCCACCGCAGCCAAAAAGCGCCCCCACTAAAAAAACTAAAAGCTGCACCCGTATTTCTCACGTAGGTAAAATGGAAAACATCTGCCCATAAAGCCCAACTTTCACCCAAAGAAAAATTTTGTACTACCCAGTACTTTGTTAACTGGTCTAAAATCAGACCTACAATCGCAACAATCCAAAAAGAACGGTTTTTTGACATTTTAAAGCTTTTATAAAGTTCAAAGTTCAAAGTTCAAAATTCAAAATTCAAAGTTCAACCGTTCTCCAAGAGTACATCCTCTCAGGAGTACATCCGTAAATATTCTTCTCCTTGTCCCCTTGTCCTCAAAAGTTTCCCTAATCACTGATTACTGATTCTTAATCGCCTTAATAAAACAGTATCTGTCGCAAAATAAACGCGATCGCGGCTACAACGCAAATTATAATTAACTGACCGGGGATTGGTGCAACTGAGTAGCGATTAATCATTTCAGGTAGATTTGCAACAGTTAAATCGTCTGACGAACCCAAATAAGATAAACCTACTAAATAGATTAACCCACATAAATGCACGACCAATAGACCGAACAAAGAACTTAAAGCTAACAATTCCAATCTCGCTCGATTGCGGAAAGCTAGATATCCACATATCCAAGCACCAGGAATAAATCCAATTAAATAGCCAAAACTAGGTTCGTTAAGATATCCCAAACCGCCACCGCGAGCAAAAATAGGCAATCCAATCATTCCCAGGATTACATAGGCAATTTGCGCAATCGCCCCAGCATTTTTCCCCCCCAAACAACCCGTAAGCAAGACAGCACCAATTTGATAAGTAATGCCAAGAGAATGAAAGTAAATCCCTTTTTCTGTCCAATTCCAGGGTGGATTTGTCGTAAAAGCTTCAACAAACGTTCCCAAAACGGTTAACAACAGACCGATGAATGCCCAGAGAAATTGATTTAATCCAGACACGGTGTTTGTTGGTTCTCGGTTTTGGGAGGGACGCTTTTTAGCGTTGCTTCGTCGGTTGGTACTCACCTGGGATGGGGGCTTCACCGCCTTGAAGTCCTAATGATTTTAGCATGGCACGATCCTCCTCTGGAGGTTGTCCCAGCGTTGTGAGGTAGTGTCCGATTAGCATAGCATTAATTCCCGCTTTTAATCCCATGCTTTGTAATTCTCCCATGACAACTTCTCTACCGCCTGCATAGCGAAGGATTTGTGTAGGAAGAATAAAACGGAAAATTGCGATCGCCTTTAATGCTTCATAGGGATCGAGTCGGGGACGATTGTCTAATGGCGTTCCCCGTCTGGAATTGAGTAAGTTTATCGGGACGGATTCTACCTCTAATTCGCGCAATGCTAAAGCAAGATCGACCCGATCCTCCCAACTTTCGCCCATGCCGATAATACCGCCCGTACAGGCTTGAATGCCAACGGATTTTAAGTTTTTTATCGTTTGAGCGCGATCGCGCCAACTATGTGTAGTGACGATTTCGGGGAAGAAATTCTCTGAGGCTTCTAAATTATGATTGTAGCGCGTTACGCCAGCGTCTTTTAGCGCTTGTGCCTGTTCTGTTGTTACTTCTCCCAAGGCGCAGCACGGTTTAATATCGGTTTCGGCAATAATTTGACGAACTGTTTCTAAAATTTGCTCGAATTCTTTCGATTTTGGACTATTATATTTAATTCCTCTGCCCTGACTTACCAAACAAAAGCGTTTTGCTCCCGCTGCTGCTGCTGCTTTTGCCTGGGCGAGAATTTCTTCTTGCGTCTTGAGTCCGTAGATCGGAGAATCTTTGCCGGGATGATGAGAAGATTGCGCGCAAAAGCTACAATTTTCAGAACAGTTGCCCGATTTGACGTTAATGATGCTACACAAATCGACAACATTCCCACAACAAGCTTCGCGGATGCGATTCGCTGCTTCGCACAACAATAAGATATTTTCTTGTCCTTCAATCTGAGTCAGCGCCAGGGCTTCAGTTTTGGTAATGCGATCGCCCGCTATGATGTTACCAGCTACGCGATCGAGCCAATCTTTTAGAGTTTCTCCCCCACAGAAGAAATGGCTGGGTGAAGAGGGATGTACGGATGTTTGAACCACGTTTAGCCTATTCAATCCGATTACAAAATAATCTGAATTTTATCATCTGTCGTAGTTTCGGAAGAGAATTTGAGATGCTTTTTCATAAAAAGACGCGCTCGTACAGATATTTTATTAACTTATTTCGTTGTTGAACGTCATTGTTTAAATATTGGGGCATTGGGAAGAAAGAGCGAGATAATGGCATCTTAGTATTGATTTCTAAGGGCGATCGCCGCATCGAAATTGAGACGGGTTATGGCTTAGCCAAGATTTTATCCGATGAAAAGGTCAGCCAGATCGTTGAAACTGAAATGATTCCTTACTTCAAACAGGAGAAATTTGACGAAGGTGCGATCGCAGGGGTAAATACAATAGTCAACTATCTAGATGCGTCAGTAACGACTTCCTCTTATAAACCGCTTCCAGTTGAAGCACTATTAGTAATTTCAGGAATTTTAATTTTGTTGGGAAGCTTATTTATACTAGCAGTGGTTGAAAATAAATATCCTCAAGAGTTTCCCCGCACTTCTCCTATCGCTTCTAGCTAATGTTCTAGAATAAAGCAAGACTTGGTACTTTTAAGCACACATTCGATCGTTTTTTGATTATGTCAGTTTTGGCTGCGATCGCCGTCTTGGCGCTTTTGATTGTCGTTCACGAATTAGGTCACTTTGGGGCTGCACGCTTGCAAGGAATTCGCGTTAATCGGTTTTCTATTGGTTTTGGGCCAGTTCTCCTCAAATATCAAGGTTCTGAAACCGAATATGCCCTCCGCGCTTTTCCTTTGGGCGGTTATGTCGGTTTCCCAGATGACGACCCCGATACCGATATCCCTTTAGATGACCCTAACTTACTGCGCAATCGTCCGGTTCTCGATCGGGCAATTGTTATTAGTGCGGGAGTTATCGCTAATTTAATTTTCGCCTACTTTCTTCTAGTCGGTCAGGTAGCAACTGTTGGCATTCAAGACCTGCAACCAGGCGTTGCTATTCCTCAAGTTTTATCAGAAACCACATCTGTTGCTGCTAATGCAGGCATTCAATCGGGTGATGTAGTAATTGCGGCAGATGGTCGAGAACTAAACAAATCGCCAGATGCGATCGTTTCTTTGCGAGAAATTATTCAAAATTCTCCCAATCAACCCATCGATTTGACGATTAAGCGAGAACAAGAAACCTTCCCCATCACAATAACGCCCGAACTAGGTAGCGATGGAAAAGGCAAAATTGGAGTGATGTTGTCTCCTAATGTAGGTACTCGTCATCCGAATGGAATTGGCGAAGTCTTGACTATGAGTGCCGATGCCTATCAAAATATTGCTGTGATGACAGCGCAGGGATTCTGGCAATTAATCAGTAATTTTCAGGAAAATGCCAAACAAGTTGCAGGTCCTGTCAAAATTGTTGAATATGGAGCAAATATTGCTCGTAACAATGTCGGAAATCTCTTTCAATTTGCTGCTTTAATTAGCATTAACTTAGCGATTATTAATATCCTTCCCTTACCCGCACTCGATGGCGGTCAGCTAGCGTTTTTATTGGTAGAAGGGTTGCGCGGCAAACCGCTGCCTAGAACAATTCAAGAAGGAATTATGCAAACGGGATTAGTTCTTTTACTCGGTTTGGGGGTTTTCTTGATCGTTCGGGATACTGCCAATTTAGCCGTCTTTCAACAATTGTTTCAATAGGTTGCTGGGGTGAGTATCACGCGCAAACGGGCATCGAAAAAACAACGAGCGTTAGAAATCTTAATTATTCTCAAACGCCTCTATCCAGACGCAACCTGTAGCTTAACCTATCAAACTCCCGTACAATTGTTAGTCGCTACGATTCTCTCAGCGCAATGTACCGACGAACGAGTTAATTTAGTTACGCCAGTTTTGTTTTCTCGATTCCCCGATGCGATTTCTTTAGCCAATGCCGATCGCGAGGAATTAGAAAGTATCATTCGTTCTACAGGATTCTATCGCAATAAAGCTAAAAATATCCAAGGTGCTTGTCAAAAAATTGTCAGCGAGTTTGGCGGCGAAGTCCCAAAGCAAATGGAAAAGTTGCTAACGCTTCCAGGCGTTGCTAGAAAGACGGCTAATGTCGTTCTCTCTCACGCTTTTGGAATTAATCAAGGCGTAACCGTCGATACCCATGTCACGCGCTTAAGCGCGCGGCTGGGACTTACAGAGGAAACCAATCCAGTTAAGATAGAACGGGATTTAATGCGGCTTCTGCCTCAACCCGATTGGGAAAATTTTTCGATTCGGATAATTTACCACGGTCGCGCAGTTTGTAAAGCCAGAAAACCCAATTGTTCTGAGTGCAAATTATCTCATATCTGTCCGTCTGCTGAAGCTTTTGAGCCAAAGCTTGCAAGACAAATAGTTCTATGATTCTATAGAATGCGATCGCAAACCAGTTTTTTACATAAGAGTGAATGGCGCGATCGCCAAAACAAAATTCGATGGTAGTACGAGCATCGCGCTACTACAATATTATGTAAACTAATTAACTTAAAGTAGAGTTTAGAAATTACACCACTTGTATTAGATCGAGTAATCTAGATGCGATCGCGCTAGCCATTACCCAAATTTTAGAGCAGGAAAATTGTCATCGTCTTTCCGTATGATGGTTTAGATGAGAAAATTTTAGGGGAGGGAGGATTTATGACCCAAAAACAACTGCAAGATCGAGTCGCGATCGTTACTGGGGCTTCGCGGGGGATTGGTCGCGCCGTTGCTTTAGCACTAGCAGAACAAGGAGCAAAAGTTGTCGTTAACTATGCTAGTTCTAGCACGGCAGCCGATGAAGCAGTCAAGACGATCTCAGAAATGGGGGAAAATGCGATCGCACTACAAGCCGATGTTTCAAAAGCCGACCAAGTAGACAAACTCATCGAACAAACCCAAGAAAAATTCGGTCGCATCGATATTCTAGTCAACAATGCAGGGATTACCCGCGATACCTTACTCCTGCGCATGAAACCCGAAGACTGGCAAGCCGTCATCGATCTTAACCTGACTGGAGTTTTTCTGTGTACGAGAGCCGTTAGTAAAATTATGCTTAAACAGCGCAGCGGACGCATCATTAATATCGCCTCCGTCGCCGGACAAATGGGCAACCCAGGACAGGCTAATTACAGCGCGGCGAAGGCTGGGGTAATCGGTTTTACCAAAACGGTTGCCAAAGAACTCGCCAGTCGCGGCGTAACCGTCAATGCGGTTGCTCCTGGCTTTATTGAAACAGATATGACAAGCAATCTTACCCATACAGAAGAAATTCTCAAACTAATTCCCCTCGGTCGCTACGGCAAACCAGAGGAAATTGCAGGGATGGTGCGATTTCTGGCAGCAGATCCCGCCGCTGCTTACATCACGGGACAAGTTTTCAACGTCGATGGCGGGATGGTCATGGCGTAAAACATCGATGTAGGGGCGCATGGCGTGCGCCCGACCAGTTACCAGTGACTTCGCAGATCGCTGCTCGTATCAAGTGCGGTTAAACAAACATAATTAAAATGTGTAGAGGAGAATGGCCATTCGCCCTTACCTCATTTATAAAGCGCGATCCGATTGAACCCGTTTGTATCGCAATAAATGTATACAGTTCGAGGTTTTAGGCATATCCAAAACAGATTTCTCCTTCATGATATATTTCAATACACCATTTATCGCGATCGCTATACACCCAAGTATCAAAGTCTTCAGCAAAAACCATTTGAGCATGTTTTAACAAAACATCTAATTTAATTCTTAGAGGTAGTTTCAGTCCATTTCCCCACAAAATAATGACACTACCTTTCAAATCATTTTTAACAACTATCTGTTCAAAAACCGCTCGTAATTCTAAGTCATTAGTCCAGGTTACACAAAAGCTTTCCATTACATCATTCCAAGCTATGCGTCCCCAAGAAGCGATCGCAAAATTCTTTTCTAGCCACTCATACCAAATCTCTATGAAGTTGCACTAAATTCGCTCCCCCCTTGCCTCCCTCATTAAGGGTTGGGAGGATCGTAAAGTGCATAGTTATGGAGAAAT
>JALOOL010000313.1 GCA_025454425.1 Hydrococcus sp. Prado102
CAATTGACGAAGCACCCAGGCAACGTAGAGGGACTGATCTTCGGCAATCTCATCATTCTCGTATATGTCGCGGAGCGGTTTTCTTTCGCGTTGGCTAGGCCAAGAGAACAGCAGCAAACGGTAATCCTCTTTGGCTTGTTTTTTTAGATAGGAATCGAGGATCCGTACTCTCTCGAGTGCGTTGTTGCGTTCCATAAAATTGCCATGAACATAGACGATCGTCAGTTTATCATCATGCCGCAATGCTGTATCGACATCAGAGCGTTTCCATTGCACCCCATTCCAAAGGTTAAACTCAAGAGATGGATTGTCTTCATTGATGGAACAAAACTGATCTTGTAGATGACGAGACGAGATTTCGAAAATCTCGGACGTTGCCTCTACTTTGTTTTTGCAATCAGAGGAAACGGCTTGGCTTCCTGATAGAAGTAGAGCAATCACTGAGCATACGATTAGCCGTCCACACAGATGCATCGCGAATCGGGATTTCATTTTGATGTAGTGCATGGCAAAAAGGATCACAAGTAAGGGCTAGTGGACCGACTGGTCATCCTCAGAAAACTTTAAGGCCAACGTACCATTTGTTGGAGATGGGAAACTGTAGCACTCGTTTCGAAGAAAGAGCGTTAGGAAATCTGGAATAAATAGGAAAATTTTATGGACTTCGTTTGCCTGTCCGTAACGGCGACGTAGAGTTGTTCGCTTTTTCGTGCACCGCATGGTCACACAAATTTAAGAGGGTAAAGGGAATGAGAAAATTTACACTAATTAACGCCGCATGTTTGTTGGCGTTCGCAGGATGCACATGTGGCCAAGGTTGGCGTCCAAACATCTTAACGCGACTCCACGACAGAATACATGGGACTGCAAACATGGGTGAACCATGCGATGCGAACTGTGCACCTGCGCCAACCTACGCCCCGAACGGTTGTTCGACGTGTGGCAACGGCGTATCCGCACAATACGGAGCGTTTGAAGGTCAAGTCATCAATGACGGTATGGACGTTTCCGCGCGGGGAAAAGTCGCCTTTAATTTTGACTTCTAGGGGATCGCAAGCTGCTACAAAGTCATCTAAGATTTGATTGATTGATTCTTCGTGAGAAATATAGCGATCGCGATAGCTATTGATATATAGCTTAATCGCTTTTAACTCTACAACTTTTTCATCTGGCGAATAGGTAATGTAAATCGTGGCAAAATCGGGATAGCCAGAGAAAGGACACTTACAAGTAAATTCTGGCAAAGTGATATGAATATCGTAGCGCCGACCGATGCGAGGATTGGGGAAGGTTATTAACTCGCCTTCTGCAATAATTCTTTCCCCATATTTCATTTCTGATTGTTCTAGTTCATTCGCTCGCTCTGTCGCACTTAAAGGCTGATTCATCTTACTTTTGATACAATTTTTATTGAAGTTAAATTATGCCATGAAAACCTTCAGAAAGAGCTTTTGGATCTCAATTACGAACTGTAGGCATCATGACATAAAAACGAAGAAAAAAGAGAAAGTTAAACCCTCGAATTTAACTTTTTACCTCCCAGTAAGTTTCGTGGCGGTACGAGTCGCCCTCGATAGAATCGCTTCTCAAGCTGTCCCAATCCCAACCAAACTGTCCCAAACATAAGCGGAATAATAGTTGAGATAACGGCGGTTAGCAGGGAAGATCGACCGAAATAAAAAGTAAGGGGCGCAATCGACCAAGCGATCGCAGCAGCAATAATACAAGCTTTTTTTATTTGCCCAATTCTAGCTAAAGCAGTGCGACAACTGACGCACTTTTCTGTATGAGAATGATAGCGATCCAGTAGTTCTTCTATCGGCAAAGGAGGTGAAAATGTTTGTCCTGGAAAAGGATCGGCATCATATTTATTAACCCACTGACGAAACTCAAAAACAAAGCGATCCGCTTTAGTGGGTAAATAAAATGCTTTAGTAAAATTATTGCTGCCTCCCGAAGTTGCCAAATAACGTTCTTGGAAGTGCAAAAAAATCTGATCGTCTTCTAAAACGCTATTCTGTCCGATATGAGAGTACCAACGCGGCGTTAACTTAATAAACAATCCAGGAAGTTTGGAAGAGAATTTAAACGGAAAACGCGCAATCAGACGACATTCTCCCTTGCGAATCGGCGTAGCATAGACAGCAGTAATCGTTCTCCCAAACTGCTTGGAGGTCAAATCGTGCCACATTAAATTCGGGGCGATGAAAGTTGTATCTTGCCGTCCTAACTTACCGCGTCGGGGGCCTTCTTCCCAGGTTCCTTTGTATCCGTGTTTGCTGGACTCTGCTATTTCTAATTCTACGGGAGCAGCATTAGATCGATTTCCTACGGTGTTGTGATGGGTAAAGGGGATGTGACTGGCATCGAGGACGTTTTCTAGAAGCGTCAGCGCATCGTAAGGCAAATCTCGAAACATATTGAGACAGACCCACTCGTCGGGTAATTCTTCTAAGGGTTCGATGATGGGAATTTTGGTTATGGCTGCGTTGTTCGCTTCACCTGCATAGATAAATAATAGTCCTTGGCGAATGGCTGTTGGAAACGACCTGACGCAAGCGCGTTGGGATTGTTCTGCTTTTTGACCTGCGACTTGTTGGGGAATGCGATCGCATTCTCCAGATCCCGAAAACGCCCAACCGTGATAGGGACATTCTAACAATCCATCCTCGGCAATTCTCCCTTGCGAAAGCGGTGCGAGACGATGGGGACATTTATCTTCAAATGCCCTCCAGGTGCGATCGCGATCGTCCCACCAGATAACCAAGTCTTTTTCTAGTAACGTGAAGGTAGTCAGTTTAGATTTATCGAGATCGTCTAGATAGTAGACGGGATACCAAGCTTCGTTTGGGTCAAAGCGATCGCGATCGCTTCCGCCAGCAGGTTGTTCGTCTGTGTGGCGATCGATAATTTCTTTTTCTAGCACTTCCATGCTTTTATCTCTTTACCGTTTTTATAACCTTTATTTAAATATTGTTACGTAAATTCAACAATAATGTCTAAGAGTGCTGTCACCAGGAAAAATACTAGAAATAAACTTGAGCTAGATCGTCAAATAGCTTTAGATTTAAGCGCTAGTTTTCTTTCTATCTCATTTGACCAAAGCAATGTTGCAATCTTTTCAAGTTCTTTATTGAAGATAGAGCGTTATGTTTCGTGTAAGTCCTGATGGAGCTTGATTTCTTTATTCAAATTCTCCTGGCTCAATATTTCGTTGCTCATCACTGCTTGCCGAACCAAATTTGCTCGTTGCTTTGCGTCCTCAGCTTTTTGCAATAGCAGATTCGCCGCCTCATGCTCGTTCATATCGTGCAGATGTTTCGCCGTATGAGTCATCAAAATCTTACTCGCTTCGATCGCGCGGAGGCTATCCCAAAGAGACTTTTCGATCGACTGCGTTACCTCGGATAGAAGGGAATCGAGCGAATAGGCGTGTCCTGTATAGCAGCGAAAACGGATTAAATTGCCTTCTTTCAACTGTATCAATACGCCATGACACTCAGGACAAGTGAAAGGAGAAAGTTCGCCTAGCTTCATGATACCCATTTCCAAACCATTGTCTTCCCGTGCAATACCAACCTCAATCTCCATTTTCTCAGACACCGGATTTTCCTTGTGTTCGGAAATCTCTTTGTTGACCAGATGAGCTAACAAAGCTCCCATTTCGACAATCGGCACGCAACTATCGACTGTCACTGCTTTCATCGCTGCCTTGGGCATCGAGGAGTGAAGCGCATCAGACGGGTCTTGAACGACGGCAAATCCGCCTCGTTCTTTAATTGCGTATAGCCCCGCCGCTCCATCGTCGAGACTGCCGCTCAAAACCACCCCAATCACTCGCTCTCCATAAGACCTCGCCGCAGAGCGAAACAAAACATCAATCGCCGGACGAAAGCGGTTTTCTTTGGGACCCACAGAGAGCCGGACAACCCCTGGCTCAACCAACAAATGACGATTGGGAGGAGCCACATAAATACGACTCAATCGAATTGGCTCTCTGTCAACAGCGTGTTCCACTGGCATTAGAGCGCTCCGCGCCAAAATTTGGGGCAGGAGGCTTGGATAGTCTGGGGCAATGTGCCAGACGATAAAGATAGCCGCCGGAAAGTCAGGGGGTAGTTGAGAAACGAGTGTTTTAAAGGCTTGGAATCCTCCAGCCGAGGCTCCGATAACAATAATATCCGGCTTTAACACTCGTTGCTCCTTACCGATTTTGCTCTCAGGCTAATACTATTTTGGATTTTGCGCTGCCCCTTGCGGACGAACGAAGTGAGGAGCTTTGGCGTTGCAGCGCTACGTGCGCTAAGGCGAAAGGATTTTAGGTTGCCACGCTAAGTAAGGATTGAGATTTAATTTCTCAATCCTTACTTATTTATGCAATTGTCACTTCTGGCGAGAGATAGACATCTTGAATGGTGTGGAATAACTTAACGCCTTCCTCAAAAGGACGTTGGAAGGTTTTACGACCCGATATTAAACCGCAACCACCAGCACGTTTATTGATAACAGCAGTGCGGACTGCTTCAGCAAAATCACTTTTTCCCGATGCGCCGCCAGAGTTTATCAAACCATTGCGACCAGAATAGCAATTAAGCACTTGATAGCGGGTTAGGTCAATGGGATTGTCGCTATTAAGTTCGCTATAAACTCGCTCGTCAGTTTTACCGTATTTCTTACCTGTCGCTTTAGCTACCGCTTCATAACCGCGATCGCATTCTGGTAATTTTTGCTTGATAATATCCGCCTCAATAGTGACTCCGAGATGATTTGCCTGACCCGTCAGGTCGGCAGCCACATGATAATCTTTATCTTGTTTAAAAACATCGTTGCGCAGGTAACACCAAAGTATTGTCACCATTCCCAATTCGTGAGCGCGAGCAAACGCCCTGCTGACTTCCTGAATTTGACGACCCGATTCGGGAGAGCCAAAATAAATGGTTGCTCCAACTGCTGTAGCTCCCAGATTCCAAGCTTGTTCGACGCTAGCGAACATAATTTGATCCGAGGGATTGGGATAGGTCAGCAGTTCGTTGTGATTGAGTTTGACGATAAAAGGGATGCGGTGAGCGTATTTGCGCGACATCATGCCCAGTACGCCCAAAGTAGTTGCAACCGCATTGCAGCCGCTTTCGATCGCGAGTTTGATAATATTCTCTGGATCGAAGTAAATCGGGTTAGGGGCAAAGGAAGCCGCCGCAGAATGTTCGATTCCTTGATCGACTGGCAAAATAGAAATATACCCCGTGTTGGCAAGCCGTCCGGTCGAGTAGATTTGTTGGAGGCTGCGGAGAACTTGAGGATTGCGATCGCTATTGGCAAAAACTCGCTCTATAAAATCTGGGCCGGGTAGGTGCAATCGCGATTGAGGAACCTTGGCTTTATAGGTTAGCAAACTTTCTGCTTCGTTTCCCAGACAAGAGACAATCGAGCTAGGAGCAGATAGGGTAGTAGTCATAGTACTTTCTTCGTGAAGTTCAAAGTGCGAACTCGACTTTCATGGTGACTTGCTGACAATGAAAGATGAAAGTCAGTTTTATTCTAGCTTCTGTACAAAAGCGATGTGTCCTATCTTATGGCTTAAAGTATAGCTCTTTAAGACACTGCGATCGCATCTAGAAGAGACTAGTGACACTCAAACTTCACAACACACCGCTAAAATCAAATAATACTCATTTACGAGTCAGAAGTTGTAAGTATTAAGGACAGTAAAACGAAAAGATGTCAAGTAAGATAGTCCATGTAAAAGAATATACAGTTAGAGCGCACACCAGAACGATCCACACCAGAGTATACAAATTTATTTGTCTCCACTGTCACGATGAGGTAGAGCGAGAAACCTACGCTACCGCTTGCCCCAGATATGGCAATAAATGCCAAGGAGTAGCAAGTAAATGCTTGCGCTGTATTAAACAATAATAAGGAATCGCTATGTTAAAAATGCCGCCACCAGAACCCCCTAAAGATACCGAACAGTTCCTACAGGAGTTGATCGATTATTATCGCGCCTCGATCGACTACCACCAACGCGCCGCCGCTCAAGCCGTTGCCAGTTTAACGCATTTAGAAGCTCTGCTCGATATGAGCCGCGCCTCTTTAGGACGACAGTCGGTGACACTCGATCTTATCTCAAACAGCAATGCGATCGCTCCGCCAGAATTGCCCAGTATGCAGCAATCGGAGGAGACGGTTGAGACGGTTGAGAACGTTCCTTCTATTCCCACTTTAGAAGAACTTGAAGAACTCCTGACAATCAATCGGGGAAAAATATTACACCTCGATTATATTGTCAGGATTCTCTGTGGTAAGCAGTCGGAGGAGGAGCAACAAGAAATTGCTCGTTCGGTGGAGCAATTGCTCGAATCAGGTGCTAGTGAAGGAAAATGGTCGCCCGTTCCTGACTCGCCTGGGTGTTGGACGATTGACTTAGCAGAATTTCCTGACTTGACGAAAGAACAACCAAAAGGACAGTCACGCAAAAAATTGATCTCTCGTTTGCCCATTAATGAGAGATTAGACCAGTTCACAAGTCTGACTGAAGCGATTAGGGGGTGTTTGGAAGCCAACGCACCAAAATCAATGAATGTCGCTGAGATGTTGGAGTGGTTTTATCCAGAAGGAATCCCTTCAGAAAAGAAACAGCGGGCACGCGAAGCAATTAAGGATGTCATCATCAAAAAATGTGGGTTGCCTAATTGTTGGAAGCGTGTCGCCATCGGTCGTTACGCCCTGAATCCTTCTCATGCGAAAAAACGAAAATAAATGGTAAATGGTGACTGGTGACTGGGAGATCGGAACATCGGGAAAAAAATGATAAAAATCTGAATTTCCTAATCACCAATCGCTTTATTACTCAATAAAAATTAATGAAAAAAAGCTGCAAAAGATAAAGGATTAATAATTATTTTTAAAGAGTTTAAGGATTTCTCATCTTGAATTTTAACTTCTTCTAACATAGAGAAACTTCTCGATAAAAAAATTTATTACGGAGGTTCCAATGGTTAGTAATCCAGCAATGCCAATGCCTCTGACTAGCAATCTGGGAGACAGAATTGTTAAAGAACCCCAAACAATTGAGGAAAAAGCCAAACAAATAGCTGTTGATAAGTACGATATTACAGGTGCCCATATAAAAGTTCCCGCTTATTTCATTGTTAACTATCCCAATGGGGAAACTAAGGCGCTTCATCATGTCAGAGATGCTAAAAAAATTTCTGATGTCATTCGACAGATGCACCTAGAAGAAGAATTAGGGGCGATCGCGCTGTCCGAGCATAAATCAAATCTTAATGGTTTGGTTGTCGTGTTGAGTTTATTTCTCATTCTTTTGTCGTTGA